>PSLF01000001.1:0-127392 GCA_040289475.1 Acidimicrobiia bacterium
CTGTAGAAAAATTCTCTACAGAAGTCGTGTCACAGCTCGCGACAAGTTAGCTGATTGCTCTCTCGGTAACGCTTTCCGGGCGGGAAATGGGGCTGTCACGACCTGGGCCTAGCTACGCGCCGCTTTATAACTCGCCTTGGGTCTCGCCGAAGATTTTGCGCGCCGCAAGAAGGGGTCCCGCATGGGCGTTCGAGTTCATCACCGGATACTGCGACATGGGCGTAGCGGGGAGGTTGAAAGTCTCTCCGGGACGCTCCGCGTAGTGTGCGTTGTACGAGTCGGGTCCGCTCCAAATTCCGTACCAGATGTTGGGGTAGGAGCGGGCGTGGGAAGCTAGCGTCTGTTTTCTGAGGCACTCAATAGCGAGATCACGGTCGTACCGGGCCAGCCCCCAAGCCAGAAATGCGTTGATCGCCGCCCAGACCCCGCCGTTGCAGTCCCACCCGGCCGGAATGAGACCCAGACGAACCGGGTGAGGACGATCGAGTATTACAGCTCCTATGGGCGAGGGGTCTATGCAATTAACTTTGATTTCCTCTATGAGGGTTCTGATATTGGCGTCCGAGCCGACCCCGGCTATGAGGCAGAAAGCCTGTACATCAAGGAAAAGATGGGAATTTCCAAGAGGCTTGTCGTTGCCATCCCACCCTCTCAGATACCACGAGCCAGTCCAAGATCTCTCCATGGCCTCTGACAGCTCTTTAGCGAAGCTCTCCATCTCTGTCGCGAGGGCCGGGTCTCTTTTCCGAAGCAAGTGCGAGGCTCTGGATAGTGCATATGCTGCAAACGCCGTGTTGAGCCCCGACTCCCCCTTTCGGTGGAATGCCTTAGCATTGTCTACCATCATCGAGATTGGGTCGGCCCAATCACCTGAACCAACCCTCAGCATCCCGTGCGGTCCTCGCCCTAGCGTGTTTACGAGCCAGCGATAGGCCAACGCGATGCGCTCAGCGACAGTAGCCTCGGCCCTTTTATGCAGCGGGTAGAAGGGTACAGACACATCGAGGAAGCCCTCGTCCCCTGATCCCTCGACGTACTCGCAAACGGCCCATATCAAAAAAATGGGAAGGTCCGATGGATGGGGGTGCACCACAGCATCGGAGCACCAACCTCTACCGGCGTGCATGTAAAACATCGATCCCGACGGCGTGGTCATCATCATCATCACCTCGAGCGTTGATTTAGCCAGATCGGGATCCGCCTCCGAGAGGGCCGCAGCGGCTATTGCGTAGTCACGGGGCGCTCCGTGCGCACCTTGCAAAAATGTGTAAGCAGATCCTTGGGTAACGAAGCGTCTCTTGAAGTAAGCATCCGCCACTGCTAGCTGACGTAAGTACGAAAGATGCCACAACAGTTCTCGCGCTAGAGGCCTGTCTCGCACGGGTGGAATTCGCTCTGGAACACCTGGACGAATGGCGTGGAGACAAGGGGCTATCGCTTGGCTCGGAGCTTGACTTTGAGGCGGCAACAAAGCTTCGTCATCGGTCACCGAGATAGCGAGGGATAGGGTGTTCTCTTCGTTTGGCTCGAACTGAATCGTTATTTCTGCTTTGGCCCGCTCGGCTGATCCAAATACAGCCCCAGAGGCACCATCGCTAGAAGGCTTATAACTAGCCACGGTTCCGATAGGTCTGCTATCCGGACAACTCGCCTCCGCGGAAACGCTGTCTCCCTGTGGACCTTGCATTAGCCGGAAAGCGATTTTCGGAAATGAGGCGTCGACTGGAGCTGGTTCTTCGGGCCTACCTCCTTCTAGTGCAACCATCACGTCCCTAGGCCTCGCTGGAGGGAGCCTTGTAACTAATGGGAGTCTTCGGACCAGTGGGAGACCTCTATACAAGGGGAGTTCGTCACCAAAGGGGAGCCCGAAAGAGTCAGACGACAAAACGACAGCGCTCCTTCCAACAGGCTGGACTCGGAGGCGATATGCAAAGCGAGAAGCCGAACGAACGACAGAGCCGATTCCCCTTATTACACCGGATACCGCATACGCTACATACCTCGACACTATGTGGGAAAAGTTCGCGTCGGCGACCGGAACCGGTCCGCATCCCATCAATGGAATTGGGACTAGGGCTTCAGGAGCCAGGGTCCACTCTTCCTTGTAAAGGCAGTTCCTCGGAGCGCCTTCTACGATAATTGTCAAAGAGAGGCACCCTTCGGACTCCAGTGTGAGTCGCCTCCTAATTGAGATTGAGACCTCTTCACGCAACGGCAAGGACACTTCGGGCTGATAGGGCGCTTTCTGAGACTGCCCGGTCTGTGACTCCAAAACAGGGACTCGATACCGCCACTCGCAATATCCACATCCGAAGACCACCCGCTCGGGCTGATCAAGAGGCACTACCCTGGCTCCTATAGAGAGAGTCCTTCTCTGCGAACCGGGCTCTCCTGTGAGCTTCATGAGAGTGCGAGGAGTGAAATAAAGGGTGATGTCCCCCGATAGATGCGAGGTGGCCACCAAGCTAGCTGCACCAACCAAGTGCCAAAGGCGCCCCACTCCCCCCTCGGGTAGCACGAGTGTCGATAGGCCTGCGGGGTTGGCTTCGGTTGAATGACCATCCCCTAGCCCGCTCTCTTCCCACCCTAAACTTCCGATCATCGCGGGAACGATCTCAAAGGCGGGAAGCCCCGCGGTATCGGTAACCCACCTTCCAAAAGAGCCGCCATCGCTCATGGTTCGGGGACTTTACTGGCCATCAGAAGACATCCAGTCTCCAGCTCGCACGCACCAGAGTAGCGCCACTGTGTTGGTAGAGAAAAACGCGACAATCAAAGCCTTGAAGCACCCTGAATTGGGAAGGGAGACTTCGCCCCTTTACTTACAATGCATGCGACGCCCCCTTAGCTCAGTCGGCAGAGCGTCTCCATGGTAAGGAGAAGGTCTACGGTTCGAGTCCGTAAGGGGGCTCGGGCCCCAACTCGGGGCTGGCGCGGCGGCGTAGCTCAGAGGTAGAGCAAGCGGCTCATAATCGCTGGGTCGGAGGTTCGAGTCCTCCCGCCGCTACGAGCCGAGCCCGCATCGCCACGAGGAAAGCGTGTATTTGCTAGCGAACAAAAGGGGAAGTTATGGCCGGTGACAAAAGAGTGATAGTCACCCTGGCGTGTGATCAGTGCAAAAGGCGGAATTACACCACATCAAAAAACCGCCTCAACAACAGAGAACGGCTGGAGCTCAAGAAGTTCTGTCCGTTCTGCCGCCGTCACACCAGCCACAAAGAAACTCGTTGAGCTAAACCGACGTACACTTTCGTCCTCATTGAGCGAAAGCTTTGGAAAACGTATCCGATCCTGCATCACTCTCAAAGCCGGACCTATCCAGCGAACAGGTATCGCAAGCGGTGTCCGCAGCGATAGGCGCGCTGCAAGACTCGAGTCCGATACCTGTAAGGATCCTACCCGAAAAAGCTGGCGAACTCGAAGCTGCAGTACGTTTCTCTCTGCGCATTCTCCCCATCCCTGAAAACGACGAAATGCCAGGAAAGCCAAGTTCGCGCTCACGAAGCTGCCTAGGGCGAGCGGAAACATGGCCGGCGGTCGCGGGATTGTGCTCGCTAGTGAGCCTTAGGCCGCTCGGCGTCGCATTGGAACCGCTCGTGACCAAAGAGGGGGTAGGGGTCTTACACGCAGAGCAAACCTTCGAGTTACTGCGGATTCCCCGGGACGAAGAGCAGCTTACGGCATCCGCTACGCTTTCGAAAAGTAGACAAATGCGTGGTTCGTACATTCTCCAAGTCGTCGAACGGCTACAAGACTCGGAAGGAAAGGATGTGACAATCGGCTCAAGTACCCTTTTCGTAGGCGGGCAGAGGGCGCTCCGCCATGAAAACGGCTCTCGACGCTCCGCTCCTGGAGCTTCTGCTTCTACCGAGAACCGGCGAGTCGTAGCCTCTTCAATTGGAGTCGCGGGACCGGTCGAATTGGCACGTTATGGGGGTGCGAGTGGAGACTTCAACCCCATTCACTTTGATGCCGAGTATGCCACCAAGGCAGGCTTTGCACGTCCTATAGTTCACGGAATGCTCATTTACAACTGGGTGATCTGGACGTGGGCGTCCCTACTAAAGGACCTAGCCCCCTCCTTCAAGACAAAGATAAGATTCGTGAATCCGTTGCTAACATCGGAGCCCGCTACTGTCAACATCTACGACGAGTTGTCCTTCGAAGTCTTTAAGGAATCCAGCTCGGAGGCAGAACCAGTTGCGAAAGGATCTATCCGCACCTATTGAGATAGGCAGTCCGAGGCAGCCAGGCGCACGCCGGTTGCGAAGATGGTCCTAGCGGAGTAGTTTCGAATCGGGAACGACCGCCAAGAGCTGGTTGGCTTGTTCTTCCCTGGTAAATGTCGAGACAGGACTAGCAAGCGAAGCAAGCACAGTAACTACTATCGGAGACGGGCAGTCTTATTATGAGCGAAGAAACGCACCCCAATGGGGCAAGCCGCATCGATCCGGAACTGGTAACCGCAGCCCAGCAGGGGAATAGAGACGCTTTGGAACAGCTGATAAGGCTGACCCAGAACGATGTCTATACCCTTGCACGGCGGCTAGTGGGAGACCCAGAGGAGGCATTCGACGTTGCTCAGGAGGCATATATAAGAGCAATTCGCAGCCTCGACAAGTTTCGAGGCGACTCGGCCTTTTCAACTTGGATGTACCGAATCACAGCAAACGTCGCCTTTACCAACAGATCTCGGGCTAAGCGGAGGCGGGCCGAGTCTCTAGACAGACTCGCATCCGAGAATATGCCTGTGCCAGCTTCCCGAGAGGGTGGCCCGGAGCGGTCTGCCATTACGGCGATTGCGTACGAGGAAGTTGTCGAGGCATTGGACAAATTACCGGAGGGCTCTCGCGCGGTGGTGGTTCTAAAAGACGTTTACGGACTGTCTCATGAGGAAATAGCGGAGTCTTTGGGCATCACCGTGGCAGCGTGCAAAGTACGGCTTTTCCGAGCGAGACAGCGGCTGAAAGAGATGCTCACAGCAAGAGGATCGGCTGCGGCAGGGGCTTAGAGTTGCTCTTGCGGCTGGGCCCTAAAACCAAAATGACCGAATGGGAAGCCGTCCTTGAAGGAGTAGATGTTGACGCAGGGACCGAGCGAGGATCGGGGTAGAATGCTGGAGAAGAAAGAGCGAGGAGCGCTGGGGAAGGAAATGAGCAACGAAACAGCGTGCCTGAGGGCAGCACAGCTGCTTCCAGGCGTAGTAGACGGCGATATTCCAAAACCGGTTGCTAAGCACTTGCGGAGCTGCATCCGCTGCCAAGCAGAAGCCTCTCGCTACCGCAAGATCGCCCGCGAGCTGGCGAAACTAAACAGTCAGTTTGCCACACCGCCTATGGATCTTGTAGGTCCGGTGCTGGATGCTTTAGACAACGCCTCCGCCCGTAGGTCCAAGCTCAAGATTGCTGCCGTCGGCCTCGGCCTCGGCAGCGTCGTGGTGGCTCTGGGAACTGTGGCGGGAATCGCTATAAAGCTTCGGCACCGAGTCGCCCCCGGACTGGCACCAGCTAGTTAAAAAGCACGCTGCAAAGACCAACTTTTCGTTGGGTTTGTGAGACGAGCAACCCCACGTAGACTCCTCCAAAAGACCTGACGTAGACTTACTTTTCCAATACCTGCTTGACCCCTACTAGTAGTCATGGTCTAGGCTTTTTGAAATCCGCGATGAGTGGACGCTCATCAAGAGAGGTGGAGGGACAGGCCCTGAGAAGCCTCGGCAACCTCCTTCGGGGAAGGTGCCAACTCCTGCCCGGCGGTTTCTATCCAGACTGCAGGAGCCCGGGAGAGATGAGCGGAAGGCAAGGTAATCTGAGAATTAGTTCCTAGCCTCGTATCCGTCTCTCCTAATCACCCCTCCGCGGCTCTTGGTTTGCGCGCCGGAATCGCCAGTGTCAGTGCACGTATTTACGTGTGGAGACGTAATCGGAGCGCTAGATGTCGTACCTGACTGGGCTGAGATGCAAAGAGTGCAACAGCGAGTACCCCGCAGAGGCTTTACACGTCTGTGAGTTGTGTTTTGGCCCCCTCGAAGCCGAGTACGACTACGAGAAAATAGCAGCCAATATCTCCAGAGAGGCCATTGAAGCTGGTCCTCACACACTTTGGCGTTACGCCGATTTATTGCCAACCTCGGCCTCTGATCGCATCGAGTTAGGTGCAGGTATGACTCCGCTTCGCAAAGCGCCACGCTTGGCTGCCGAGCTGGGACTTGAAGAACTGTACCTAAAAAATGAGATTCCCAATCCCACTAACTCTTTCAAAGATAGGGTAGTCTCGGTTGCTTTGACGAAAGCCAAAGAGCTCGGCTTCACAGTGGTAGGTTGCGCCTCAACTGGCAACCTTGCAAATTCTGTGGCAGCTCACGCGGCTGCTTCGGGCATGCGTTCGGTAGTTTTTATTCCTCATGACTTGGAGGCGGGAAAAATTGTGACCACCGCGGTCTATGGCGGCGTCGTAGTCGCAGTGGAAGGAAACTACGACGACGTCAACCGCTTGTGTGCAGAGATTGCCGGTAACTACCCCTGGGCGTTCGTGAACGTCAATATCCGCCCGTACTACTCCGAGGGATCAAAGACCATAGCGTTTGAAACAGTCGAGCAGCTGGGATGGTCTTACCCCGATCATGTCGTCGTGCCGGTGGCGTCGGGATCATTGCTAACTAAGATCAAGAAAGGCTTCGAGGAACTCCACAAGGTAGGAATCGTCGAGGAACCACCTTCCGTGCGTGTCTCGGGCGCCCAGGCAGAAGGCTGCTCCCCAGTAGCCACTGCGTTCTTGGAAGACTTGCCTTCAATTAAGCCGCAAAAGCCCAACACAGTAGCCAAGTCGCTAGCTATTGGGAATCCTGCCGATGGTTACTACGCCCTCGATGCAGTATCTTCGACAGGCGGAAGCTTCGGGAAGGTTTCCGACGAAGAGATCGTCGAAGCCGTCAAGTTGCTGGCTCGCACCGAAGGAATTTTCACTGAGACTGCGGGGGGGGTGACGGTGGCCTCATTGATACAGCTCATCGAGAGAGGAGTGGTACGGCCAGACGAAAAGGTCGTAGCTTACATAACGGGATTAGGCCTCAAAACGTTGGAGGCCTTCGAGCCCGACAACAAGCCGAGTATAACGGTCAAGCCAACTCTCGATGACTTCGCTCGAGCCTACGAGTCTCTCGGGTGACCGATGAATACAACGGGACGAGTAGCGCCAGCGGTAACAGAGGATTCGAGAGGCTGGTGCAAGGGCCCGTGGTTTGATTGGCGAACCGCTCGCAGCTTAAAGCAATCGTTTTAGTCCGAGCCATTACAGGAGGAGCAGATGCCGAAAGTCCGCATCCCAACACCGCTGCGAACCCTCACAGGCGGGGTAGCAGAAGTCGAGGTGCCGGGCACCACCGTAAAGGAAGCTCTCGACAACCTAGAGAAGAATCATCCGGGGATGGCGCAGAGAATTTACGACGACTCCGGGGAATTGCGTAGGTTCGTAAACGTCTACGTTGATGACGAAGACATTCGCTTCGTCGACGGACTTTCCACTTCCCTCCGGGAAGACTCAGTTATCTCTATTGTCCCCGCCGTAGCAGGTGGCGGATGATATCCGCAACTGCACAGCCGTCGGTAAGCACGCAAGCGCTCCTCCAAAGACCGTTAGACAATTTCCTATAGGGCTTGCACTAGCCGGCCAATGTTTGATAGAAGTTTATTAGCACTCTCAAGGCCTGACTGCTAATGGAGCTCGAGTAGGAAACGAGCGGCAAGTAGACAAGAGGAGGAGTTCCATATGCCCAAGATCATGGCGTTCGACGAAGAGGCAAGGCGCGCACTCGAAAGAGGGATGGATCTTCTGGCCGACGCTGTACGAGTGACCCTAGGACCCAAGGGTCGCAATGTGGTGCTGGAGAAGAAGTGGGGCGCCCCCACCATAACCAATGATGGAGTCTCCATCGCCAAGGAGATTGAGCTGGAGGATCCTTACGAGAAAATCGGTGCCGAGCTAGTCAAAGAAGTAGCCAAAAAAACCAACGATGTAGCGGGAGACGGAACCACCACCGCTACCATTCTGGCAAAAGCGCTAGTTCACGAAGGATTGCGCAATGTAGCTGCCGGCGCCAATCCAATGTCGCTGAAACGGGGCATCGAGAAGGCTGTGGCTGCCGCGGTCGAAGCCATCTCGAAACTCGCCAAAGACGTCGAGTCCAAAGACGAGATCGCACAAGTCGCTACGATCTCGGCAAATAATGACGAAGAGATCGGGGCAACCATAGCCGAGGCGATGGAAAAGGTCGGCAAAGATGGCGTTATCACCGTCGAAGAGTCGAACACCTTCGGGCTAGAGCTTGAGCTCGTCGAAGGGATGCGCTTCGACAAGGGGTACATCTCCCCATACTTCGTGACCGATCCAGAGCGGATGGAGGCTGTTCTAGAGGAGCCCTACATACTGCTCGTTCAAAGCAAGGTTTCCTCGGTTAAGGACCTGCTACCGGTCCTTGAAAAAGTCATGCAGACAGGAAAGCCTCTGGTTGTCATAGCAGAAGATGTCGAGGGTGAGGCGTTGGCGACGTTGGTGGTCAACAAGATCCGTGGCACCTTCAAGAGCGTGGCTGTAAAGGCGCCTGGCTTCGGCGATAGGCGCAAGGCCATGCTTCAGGACATGGCGATCCTGACAGGCGGCCAAGTAATCTCCGAGGATGTCGGTCTCAAGCTTGAGAACACCACGCTTGATTTGCTGGGTAGAGCCCGCAAGGTGGTTGTCACCAAGGATGAGACGACCATTGTCGAGGGGCAGGGTGACCCCGAGCAGATCAAAGGGCGAATCCAGCAGATTAAAAATGAAATAGAAACGACCGACTCGGACTATGACCGTGAAAAGCTCCAGGAGCGACTGGCTAAACTGTCCGGCGGAGTCGCGGTCATCCGAGTAGGAGCCGCCACCGAGGTCGAGCTGAAGGAGAAGAAACACCGGATAGAAGACGCTGTTTCTGCGACTAAAGCAGCTGTCGAGGAGGGAATCGTACCCGGAGGCGGAGTCGCACTCTTGAGAGCCCAAAAGGCCGTTGAGGCCCTTGACTTGGAAGGCGACGAGCTGACCGGTGCAAAGATCGTCGCACATGCTCTCGAGGCCCCGATCAAGCAAATAGCGCAAAACGGTGGCTTGGAAGGCGGCGTCGTTGTAGAAAAGGTGCGGACTCTAGAGGACACGTGGGGTCTCAATGCTGCCACCGGGGAGTACGAAGACCTGATGGCCGCCGGGGTGATCGATCCAGCCAAGGTAACCAGGTCTGCCCTGCAAAACGCAGCCTCGATAGCAGCTTTGTTCCTAACAACCGAGGCAGTCATTGCGGAAAAGCCCGAGGAGAAGCAGCCAGCGCCGGCAGGTGCTGGGATGGACGAGTTCTGATCTAGGCTCCCCGCCGCAAAGCGCTATAACGCGCTACGACATGGCGTCCTCGTCGCGAATCGGCTGAGGTCGAGTGAACGATAAAGCTCACCTCGGTCGTGAGGTTCGTAGCCATAAAGCGCCCTGTCCGGGATGATCGGACAGGGCGCTTTCGCACTACTCGATTGACTCACATCTGCAGCATTTGACAGCGAGTAATAGAATTCCAAGAGAATCGAAAAAGGGTGCCATCGTAGCGGTAGCTCTGACTCATTGAAGAAATGATTGGCATCGTCGAGATCCTCAAAAATTACTACACAAGAAGGCGCTAGTGTGACAGGTGCTCTCACCTCGGGACGCGAAGGCGGGTCAGCAGAGCAGACCGAGGACCAAAACATTGATCGAGATAGCAATAGTGGCTCGGAAGCGGGCGAGGGCGGTGTTTCTAAGCACAATGATTTGGATCGTCCCAAGCTCACTCGAGCCGAGGCTGGCCGATTGGGAGGACTCAAGACTCGAGAGCGCTATGGCTCACAACACTACAAGGCCATCGGGCGGCAGGGTGGCGCCAAGGGTGGGGCTGTCACTAAAGAAAAGTACGGATCTGACCACTACAAACGCATAGGTTCGTTAAGAGGAAAACGTAAGAAATCAAAAACTCAAAGCGAGGGGCTCGAGGAGTAGCGTGTCCGGATGCCTAAGCTTCTTCGCCGTCCCAGAGGTACACGAGAGCGTTAGTGCATCGGCTCATCGACACCATATCCATACCTGTACATCGTAAAGATCCAGCAACTGCCGACCCATGCTCCAATGCTTGTGCTATTGCGGACTCCAAACGTTCCCAGTCGAATCCTTGGGAGGTGCAGCTCGGGTTCAAGCACTCGATATCTACCCGTCTCGTAGGAGGCCAGTCAATCCGAACCCACTCCGAGTCATAATCTTGTTGCGAAACGATCACTTGCCCGCTTACGAAACCTACGGGGCGATCGATGACGTTATCTTCTGCGGAGTAGCCGCTTTCTTCGGAATGACGTTTCCGCTTGCGTGAATCCATGCTTCGACCCAGTATCCCCTGTACCTACACGAGCACAACGCATGCCCGCGCTTCGTTCAGCTAAAAACCACGAATCGATAGCCCAGTAGGAGAAAACACGGCTGTACATGTCGAGGCAGGAACCACCGCCTCTTGGGGCATCCCCGGCACCGGGCGGACGCGGATCACAACGAGAGGCCACGATGCTAGCCGTATGCTTCTTTGGATCTCCCTGACGCACCGGCTCAGTGTCGTCAGCCCTGTTTCGCCGCATTAGCGGCATGCATAACAAGGTAACCCAAATTGTCCTTCGTGTACATAGCACGTTCCACGACAACGGGCCTTGATGCCGAGACTACGACGGATACGTCTACTTCAGGTACGAGAGCGTTCAAATAGACCGTGAGTCGAGATCCGGGTCCCACCACAAACGAGTTCGTGCCATATTCACCCGCCTCAGTCCTCAGTGACAGTTGCACCCGAGCTTCAGCGGATCCTGGGTTCTGAACGAGCACGAACTCATGGAGTCCGTGTGCAGTGCTCCCCTCTGCCAAGAGCCATGAATTCGCAGGCGCGGAGGATCCCTGGGAAGCATGACCGGATCTAGAGAGTCCGGCGGGCGACCGGTCGGGAGAATAGTACATAGACCTCTCGGCAAGAATCGGTTTGGATGCCCTCACATAGATGGCTGAATCCGATCGTCCAATGTCCCATCCCATTGAAATCGACTGCCGAGAATGAGGGGGCATGGTAATCCCTGGGCGAACCCGAGGTCCTGCTTGCGTCATGTACACAACGTCCACGGCAACGGAAGAATCGCTGGGGTTTTGAAGTAGCAACCACGTGTCGAATCCCCAATCAGAACTACCCTCGGCAAAATACCACGTGTGGGAAGGTGCCACCAGCCCCATAGAGGCGGATCCCCCGGCGGATGCGGGATATGGTCCGCCCCAATACATTGCTCGCTCTGCGACGATCGGGGCACTTGCGCTAATCTCTGTGGCAAGGTCGGCCGCAGGAAGTACATCGGCTACTCTAATGGTGGCTCTCCGCCCCTGCTCTATATTGAGGGTGCGCTGGGCTGTCCGGCCGTCCTGAGCCACAAAATTGAGCGTCACCGTCGCGCTAGAGGATGTCGGGTTCTGAAGCAAGACCCACTCGTCGAATCCCCAATTTGTAGAACCTTCGGGTAGATACCACCTCTTCGAAGGCCTCCTGGTGGCTACCACCGCGTGGCCCTCTCTCCATGCACCATCAGCTCCCCGCCAGTACATAGACCGCTCGACAACAATGTCTTGGTCCGAGCTTAGATGAGCGGCGACTTCTGCTCGCGGCAAATCGGCCGCCACTACGATCGTACGGCGAGATTTAGGGGGAACAACGAGAGGAGACCTAGAAATTGGTCCCTCAGGAGTCATGTAGGTAAGTGCAACGTTTGCTGCCACGAGACCAGGGTTATGGATCAGGATATAGGTTTCGAATCCGTAGCCGGTCGCGCCCTCCGCCAGGTACCAGTCTCTGCCAGGCCTAGCAGAGTTAGTGTCCACTGAAAGGTCTGCGCAGAAGGGCTCCTGGAGAAGATAAGGAGCGGGTCGATTAGGTATGACACAAGCAGTTCCCTTTGAATCTGCTACAGCTGCAGTGCCGGAGATACCGTCCCAGACGTAAGAGACGGGCGGCGAAGCCGCGCTCGAATAAAACCAATTGCCAGCGTGGCCGGCTGACAAAGAAACCGGCGACGGCAGCCCCGTAACCAAGATCTGAGAGGATTCACCCAAAGAGGGAGCGAAAGTGTCGGGGGTTATTTGCAATGAAGATGTCGAGCGAGGACGGGCGAGAACAGTCAGCGACGCGGAGGCGAGGGTCGGTTTTTCGACGTTCAGAGTTGGGGGGTCCGTAGCTTGCACTACTGCAACTGGAACTGTACCGGTGGTCCAGTCGGCGAGGGTGTACAGGGGCACTCGCGCCCCTGGACGTGCCCAAGGAAGCGCCCCGATGATCCCCGAGGCTCGGTCCAAGGTAATGCCGGCATAGGACTGCGCGAACGCAAACAAAACTGCCCCTCGGGGGTAGTAACCCAAAACGCCTCGGGCCCTCGACTCATAAACAGCCGCGAATCCAGTCTCGGCCGATCCATCGTAGGTGAAAGTCTCCCACCACCCGCCATCACCATTCTGCGACAAGAAGTCCTGATAAGTCAGGTACCGAGATAGGTTGGATACGAATCCGTCGGTTGGAGCTGCCCCGAGGGCTAAAGCAGCCATATCACGCAGAGCGCTTTGTGATATCCATCCTGTGGTTTCTCCTCGCTCCATGTGCAACGACCCATACGGCCCCGTGCTGCGGGAGGCCACAGACCGAGCGTCGTAGAGCATCCTCTCGCGCAGTCCCTCTGAGAGAGGAAGATCTCCGCCGTACAAGAGGTTGTAGAGGAGCGTCCCAGCAGGATATATAGATCCGAAATTTCTCAAAGAAGCCGAAGCTGCGGACGCATCTAGCGAGACGGCGAAGTGATCTCCGCGCCAGGCAGCGTTGTCCAGGGTATGGAGAACTCTGTGTTGTAAAGAGTCCATTCGTTCCCTGAACGACTGATCTGGATCGCCCACAGCATAGCTGATCTCCTCAGCTGCACGGGCTGCAGCCGCAGATTTGAGGCCCAAATACACCTGGTTTGACGAGCGGAACAGCGTGAGATTTGCAGCGTCGATTGTGTTCGTCACGCCTTCTTCGGGCAGCCCGTCGCCGTCGCGATCCGATGCCTCGACAAAGCGCATCAGATCCTTGATCAGTGTCAGCCTCGCTGCAGCCGATGTAGAGTCCCCAGTGGCTTTCCAGTGGGCGTATTGCAGGAGCGTGTAATTGGTGTTCTCCTCGACAGGCATCGAGATGTACTCCTGCCCCCACAGGCGCTGCGCGGAACCGATGTCATGTGGGATCACCTTGCCGGGGAGCGAGCCGCCGGTTGAGGCGTAGAGCGGCCATGTGTCCAGCATCTTGCCCACCAACTGTGGCCAGAGAGCCAACAACAAAGCCGAGTCGTTGTAGGACACATCCACCGTCGATTGCAAACGACAACAGGGCCCTGCACCTTCGCCGACCGTAAACAGATCTGACGGAAGCATCCCCGACCCAGACGACCTCGACAACCACCATGTGTTCGCTGCATAGGATCGGAATGCCAGGACTAGAAGCCTGTTTAAAGCAGCGTCCTCGCTCTGCATGGAAGGCCCTAGGCTGGCCGACTCGCTCCCCGAGATTAGCGAGTCGAAACGGGAAGCCTTGTCGAGCTGTGCCTGCTTCTGGCTCACTGAGACCTGGACAACTGACGTCAGGTCTGCGAAGTAGTCTTTATATCGGAAAGAGTATCCTGCCTCATCGCCCGAGGGGATTTTCGCGGATACCACTTCATCAGACACATGAGACGCAAGCACTGCGGTGGTCTGCCAGCTTGTGCCTGGGGGAAGTATCGAGGGTTTCCACACAATGCCGGTGTGTCCTCTCTCTGCACGGCGAAACAAGCGCTTACCGGTATTTGCAATTCCTGAGCCCAGCGAAGCTGGAAGCCACTGCGATGAGGCGAAGCCGTCATTACCGGGGATGCCTGACACCGCCACCTCGGTCAATGCTGGGCCTACAGAAACCAGGGCATACTCTACTCTTGTCGTTCTAGATCCCCCGAAAAAGCCATACCCCGGGGTGCTCGGCTCTCCCACGGCCTCCAGAGCAGACCACGACACGCCTACACTCCCGCTCACAGGAGTAATTTCGTACGGAGCACACGAGCCACAGTTCCCGGCGTCTTTTCGATCGAAAGTGACCGGCACAGCCAAAGTCACTTCAGGAGTCAGTGGTATAGCTGTGGTGTTCGTCAAGGTGAGGTCCAGATATGTGGAAGGAAGTAGGCTTGTCAGCTCGTCTTGGGGCCAGAACGGGGCTTTGATGTCCAAAGCCACTTCCAGACCGAGAGAGGGATCCTTTCCTAAAAATCTCACGCCCGTTGGGGTGTCGGTCTGCGTCACGGTGTCGAATAGCGGGTAGCGATCCGTTAGAGGCAACGCACGCTGGATACCGGCCGCTGACACGAGTATCACCAGCTCTCGTAAATCCGCGGCGTCTATCCCCAAGGCGGAATACATAAAAGCGAGCCGCTGGGGAGCTGCTACTACGGTGTGGCGTGACCCGAACCTTGAGATCACTGCCTCTCGCACGTCTAGCTTTGAGAAATCAAGGGGCCTGGTAGGCAGAGAGTTTCCCGAGTAGTGGTGTCTGTAAGCGAGTCTTGACTCGTCCACGGGAATTATCTGCGTAGCTACGTCGGTGGCACCCTCTGGAGTAATGCGAATGTGGCTCACCGCAGCACTACCCCGAGTCGCAACGAAGTAAAAACGAACTGCTCGGCCACCAAGGCTAGCGCCCAGAATTGAAAGCTTGGCAACTCTTACGATCCCGTCGAGAGTTCCCGATGCACAAAGGTCCAAATTGAAAAGGGGATAGCCCAAAGGGCCATCGGGATCCGAGGCAAAATAAACCTTGAACGAACCCGCAGCCGGGCACAGAGAAGCACGCTCTGAAAAGTAGACCTCTATGTTGTAGCGACCGCTAGCAGACGGCGCCAAATTCCTAACCGAGTATCCGAAGGAAGGCCCCCTTCGGATGCTCGAGTACCGCTCCGGGTTTGGTCCAGGTATAAGCTCCTGTGGCAGTACATCGAGCGTGGACCAGCCAGCAAGCTCTATCTCTATAGGACCCGTTGAGCTAGTCTCGGACACAGTTGAGAGACGGTCGAGAGCAATGGTGCCTGCAGTTCCGCTCGAGTTTTTCTCCGCCGATTTGGCTCGGTTACTCGAACCCTGAAACTGACTCGACGAAAACAACGGAATCGGGAGCGTAGCCACTGCAATTAATAGGGCGAGGGCAGCCGTGATAAGCCGCAGTGCGTTTTTGACTCTCACTGCCTGTTCCTACGAGGCGCGTCTAGGACAAAAACAAGTTTTCCTTGGAAAACTTGTTTCAGCCAGACCATGCCATCTTTGTCGGCCCACAGACTTCTATCGTTTTGGGACACTACAATCACTCCCGCAGGAGCGAGCTGAACACGCCACGCTTCCTGCGAGTCTTGCAAGCGGATTCCGCCACCTATATCTCGCTCTCTCGCCGACTGGCGAATCCTTTTCCCGAGAAGGCGACTAAGATCCTCCAAAATGTCGTCGAAAAACTCGGCCTCCTCGGCGTCTATCTGGTCGTGCCGACCAGCAGCTAGAAGCTGTCGGATCTGGCTCGACGAGTGAGGTGAGATCCGAAAAACGTCACCGTCGGGTTTGTAGTAGACAGTTCGCGCCAATGATCACTTCTTTTTCCCTGTCTTTTTAACCGGAACACACACGTCCACAATCTGCTTATCCGGATGACGGACACCTAGGCTATTTCGGTGCAAGGTAAGTATCGGGCCCTCCGCCTGCTCATAACCACTATTTGGAATCCATTCGTCCGTCACTACCCGTATGGACTCCTCGATCTTGCGAAGATCCCCTTTGTGCCTCAATACAGCATACGTGCCTTCGGGAGTTTCCCCGATCTTGACACCCCGTGCCGTTTCTACTTCGCCATCCACTGGCCAGGCTGCTTCGTACTTGTATCCCCGATCACCGGGCCTTCCCTGGATTACTCCGATTCCGCCGCCGACAGAAGTCTTTGCCAACGCTCTTTTGGAGCCCAGCCAAGATATAAGCCTTGTCCAAGCCTCGGCGATACCTTCGGGATTCACGGACTTCGCTCTCACATATGCAACTTTGAAGGAGCCGATCCGTTCGATCTTTACCCTCGGAGCCATCCGAGCATCCTTTCATGCTGAGCTGGAGGGCCATGCCACAAATACATCGCCGTAGAAAAATCCGTTACTGCCTCTTCAAGACCATCCTGACGTTTTGAAAGTCGGACCACCTAGCCTCTATTTGGAACCTTTCGGATCGCAGTACGCCGACGATGCTACTGCGCTTGCGCTTTGGGGACAAGGGGCGCCACAGATGAAGGATAATCATTCCCCCAGGGGCTACAAGCCGGGAAGCTTGTCTCAGTACTATCTCTGCCTCCGGTATTTCTTCGATTGAGTAGAAAAAGCAGATCGCATCGAAGCGCGATCGCTCCGAAATTGGCAGTTTTGTGGCATCGCCTACTACCACTCGAGCCGCTGGGACATCTTTGTGCAAAAGGCGCGCCGCTTCTTCTGAGTACTCGATGGCAACGACGGCTCCGTCGGGTCGAACCGCTTTCTCTAGGGCCTGGGTGTACAGCCCTCGCCCCGCTCCGAGCTCGAGAACTCGCATACCTCGGCGAACACCTGCCCACCGCACATCTCGCTCGGGAAGGTCGAAACCGAGAACGCGCCGTATGGTTCTGTTACCAACAATAAGAGCGGAGAGTCTTCCGGCAGGAGTGAGAGGCACTATCCGTTTCCTAGCGGCATTTCATTCACAGTAAATGACTCAAGTGCTGCGGTTTCAGCCAGGCCCGGTTTATCGCCCCCTGCAATCGTGTAGAAATTTTTCTCTGTGCCGGCTGCTCCTATCCCGTGACGGGCGACGTTCATTGGCGGGAGGCTCATCCATCTCCCAGCGCTTTCGTCGAAGCACTCCGCATCCGGATATGTTCGAGTCTCGTCCTCCCCCCCAGCGACACATGCAAACCGTCCGCCAACACCCGCACCAGCTACTCCTCCCCTCGGAGTGGGCTTAGGCGGTAAAGACTCCCACGAGTCTTCATCCGGATCGTACCTCTCTGCAGCCGCGGTTATAGGATGCCTTCCCCCTATGGCATATAAAAAGCTTGAGGTCGCGGCAACAGCGAGATGCTCCCTGGGTGTCGGCATATCCCTAAGGCGCCGCCAGCTGTTGCCATCAAAGACGTACAGTCTCGAAGACGTTTTGCCAGAGACGTCTACTCCGCCAACAAAGTAAATCTTGCCATCGAGTGCTGCTGCTCCCCCAGCCCCAAGGGGTTCCGGAAGCGGAGCAGCGAGGCGCCATCTACCAGATTCCACATTGAAGGCGAACACTTTAGAGTCGGCAGTGAAAGCCATATCAGAGAACCCTCCGACCACGTAGACGGTTTTATCCAAAGCCGCTACCGCCGCATGATGTCGAGGTTCGGGAAGGTCTGGGAGGCGTCGCCAGGTAGAAGATGAAATGTCGAAGACCTCGAAGGTCGACAAAACTCGACCGCCACCACCTGCTTTTGCGATCCCACCCGCCACATAGATCGATCCGTCGAGAAACACGGCGCCCACTTCGGTTCTGGCAGTTGGCGCATCGGGCAGTCGCAGCCATTCCGCTGGTGTTGCTCCGTAGGCTCCGCCTTGCCCAGTAAATGTGCCGTCGCCACGTTGCCCACTTGGAGATCTGTCAAATGTCCCACAGGCCGCGAGCAAAAAAGCTACAGAAAAGACGAGGTAGCAGATTTTGGCGTTGCCTGCGATCGAGCCTTGCCATGGTTTTCTTGCGCCAAATGCAGCCATTGAGATTCCTGACGGGGCATACACAACTTGCCGCGACACCTCACAATTGATCAAAGCTCTTTCCTCCGAACCCCTTCAGTTAGGATTCCCTGTTTTCTCGCCCCTACAAATCCAGTGTTTCTCTGGACCCGCTTTCCACTTCTGGGTTTCGAGCAACCGTAGAATGAATGCTAACTTCTAAATCCTTCAAGTTATCCTCTCCCTCTACTCGATCCTCTTCACCGTCAACAGCTCCAGATGAAAGGACATCTACGAGGTGCTGGGTCTTTTCCGAAAAAGCAACGAGCGATGCTCCGAGCAATGCGAGCATAATCCCGGAAATCCGCAATGTTCCTAAGATGACACCGGGCGCTAGTTTCTCACCGAACACTGCTACCCCCGACAAGAGTGGCAACATGTCTGCACTCAGGCCCATAACGCCCCCTACGATAAGGGCGCGGCCATGTTCAAAGCCGACTTGTAAGAAGTAAGTCCCCAAAATACCGAAGAACAACAGGCCCGCTGCTATCGACCATGTATGGGGCTGCGCCAGTAACGAGATGGACATCCGGTGGGGCCCATGGGCTATCTCGATGCCTATGGCTTTTGTCAACACTTCCGCTCCGGTGAATGCCACGCCCGAGGCCAATCCCAACACTACTTCTGACCGCTCCGCGAGGCGCATTCCGACTAAAAACAAAGCGATACTCACCACTGCCGAGGAAAGGAGAACGGTTTCGAGCCGTCCCCAGGCAATCTTGTCGAAAGCAACCATGTCCACGTCTGGCCTAGCTGTCGCCACGACCATCGAAGCGCCCGCCACAGCCATGATCACGCCAGTCCACTCGAGGCGGGAAAACCGCTCTTTGGCCACTAGCACTGAAAAAACCGCCAAAGTAGATAGGCCAGCCGTATAAACAGGCTGAAGCAGAGCAAAGGGAGCGATGGAGAAGGCAACTAGCTCGCTCGCGTAACCGCATATCGTAATCGACGTTCCGGCCAGCCACCTCTTGGAGGTTAGATATCCCTTTATCCAATTGAAGCTCAGCCGCCTGAGTCCCTTCTGCTCTCTAGCGCCCTGCTTTTGCAGGACAAGTCCGAAATTGAAGAGGACAGAGGAGACCGCAGCGAGCACCACCCCTAGCGTCAACAAGAACATGCAACCTATTATGATCTGCTGCTCACGAAAACCGCCTCCTCGGCTTGTGCCAACCTTCGTGGTTTATCTACTACAAAGACGCGCAAGGCAAGGCGGGAAGCAGCAAGCGAAAAGTTATCAATGCCTCGCCATACCCAACTCGCCATGCATAAAAAGAAAGGCTCCGTCCGCCCGGACTACTGTGTCGGGAAAGCGAGACGAAACTAGTAACTAGCTGACTAACTGGCCTAGCCCCGAGAACGAACTATGTGAATTTCAACACGCGTCGATACCTCGCTCGGATTGGGTCAGAGCCACAGCGAAATCGGCTTGGAGGAAAACGGGTTTCGACAAAATCGCCTTGGACGTTGTCATTCTTGAACAAATAAAAGCTTGTCTGGGTGTACGCTAGCGTCGAGCTTTCTGCGCCACCGAGTTCGAAGCAGCGACCGCGTCTGGTCCTCACAAAACCACAGGCCGCGTTGGAACGGTAATGCAATACGGAGGGTATCAAGCAAAACATGGAGTGTCCTCGCTGCGGGTTCGAACAGCATATCGGCGCAACGTTTTGTCCCAACTGTGGGTGGCTGTTGGTCGGTGGCGAGAATCCCGACGATTTCTGGAGGATCGACAACCCTGCGATAAGCACTCTTAGAAAGACCGCAAAGAAACGGCGGCGGAAGGGAAAGGAACCCCTGGCCGACAAGCCAGTAATCGAGACCGCTGGGCAAGATCGCCAAAACGCGGCATCCGAACAAATTTCCAGCCCCCTAGCAGAGCAGAGACCAGCCAAACCCGAGAAAATAGACAAAAGCACGAGCCCCCTTGAAGGGAACGAAGGGAACGGCTCATTGCATTCGGAGTACGCCGGAGAATCGCCAGAGCCAGCAAGTAGCGACCTTCCCTCCGACCGCAGCCTCGAACAGACAACTTTCCCTCGAACCACCCCTCAGGCGGCGGCCGTCCCCCGGCATGAAGGATTCGTCATCAAGCCGCCTCGCGAGGTGGGCGTGCCTCAAATTCTCGTGCCCGCTGTGCTTTTTACGGTGGGAATCCTGCTAGGTGCTGCGCTCATGTACATCTTGACCCCCCCGCAGCGGTACATAGTTTTGGATCCCCTGCCTTCACCGTCGGACCAACCTCAGCCAAGGCCCATTGGGGGTATCGCGGCCATCCCCGTCCCTAGAACTTCTCCGGGTCCACTGCCGATCGCCGGGCCGGACCTCTCGGCACAAAACGACCTTCGAAACGCTTTGATTGCCGAAAAGCAGCATTACGCCAGGGCCGGACATTACACCGCGGAGCTCGAGGTGCTGCAAAAAGAAGCTCCTAATGTCGTGTGGGAGCCGGGAGTTACCCCTTCCCGACCCGGCGTGGTGTCCGTTATGGTGTGCGGCGGACCCGACCCTGCCTCGCCCCTACTCCTGCAGGCTCAAGGCCCAACCGGACGATACTACGGAATTTACGACGTGCCATCTGGTCCGGCAGCAGCGGTTTATTACGGAATGTCTCAGCAAGCCCTTAACTGTCCAAATGCTTCTCCACCTCAGGCCCCATGGATGGCATCGCTCGCGGGATGGGGTGTCCAGCAACCCAGGGTTCAAGAAGAAATTCCCCGACCCAGAGCGCCCGAGCCCTCTCCCCCCTCAGACGAGGAAATTTTGGGAGGCAGTCCTCGCACTTCCACGCCTATGCCCGGCCCGACCAGTCCAACCACCTACCCTACTCCTCCCCTCGTTGTTGGTTAGAACATGCCAGTTTATTGCAGCGCCGCTTAGGCTTGGACATACAGCTACCATCGCCCGAGTCGAGGTGCGGCTTGCTTGCGGATCCGGTATACCGAAAGAAGGCGCTAATATCGACGAGCGCCTAGCGTGGGCGAGAGCAGCGTTCGACTCCCCCCTAATGGAAAGCCAATTCAGCGCTGCCAAAAAGATGAATATCGTGGCGAAGGGTGAAGAGCATTGGCAGCTGTAGTCGGGCTTGTAAAGGATCTTCTCGACCGGTCGCGCATACAGGGAATGGCGAGGGCTGTAGGCTCGAGGGTCGACTTCGTATCCAGCATCGAAGAGCTAGAGCGCGCGGATATATCAGAGGTAACGGCGGTGTTCGTGGACCTCACTGACAAAGATCTACATGGTGTGCGAGCGCCCGATGTTGTTGCCAGAATCTCTCAGGGTAAACGCCCTAAAATAATCGGATTTATAGCCCACCACGATAAGGACGGTATCTCTAAAGCCGAGGAGGCGGGTTTTGACGAAGTCCTCACAAGGGCAGCATTTTTCAGACGGCTATCAGTATTACTAGCCGAAGCCCGCGAACGCTTTTCCGGTCAGTCGCACAGGGGAGGCGCTTGCCCAAAAGACGAGTAGACCCGAGAGGGGAAACCGACACTTGAGATCCCTTTGAGGGTAAGGGACGAGAAAGGAAAACGGGTGTTGCTGAAAGGTAAAACTCTGCTTATCACCGGAGTACTGACCGACGACTCCATTGCATTTCACGTGGCCAAGGCTGCCATATCTCACGGCGCAAACGTCTATCTCACCAGTTTCGGAAGGGCGAGGTCGCTAACAGAAAGGTCCGCCAAGCGGCTACCTTTAGAAAACCCACCCGAAGTGTTCGAGCTTGATGCATCCGACGAAGAACATCCTGCACGTATCGCAAAGACGCTCTCTGAACGAGGGAAAAGGCTCGACGGAGTGTTGCACGCCATCGGCTTTGCACCTCAGTCTTGTCTCGGAGGGGGATTCCTGACTGCGCCCTGGGAAGACGTTTCTGTAGCCCTACAGGTGAGCGCCTACTCTTTAGCATCGATCTCCAGAGGTCTGAAACCAGTACTCGATCCGGGATCGAGCATAGTCGCCCTAGACTTCGATGCATCCGTAGCATGGCCAATTTATGACTGGATGGGTGTAGCCAAGGCTGCTCTTGAGTCGACTGCGCGCTACTTAGCTCGCGACCTCGGGCCGCAGGGGATCCGTGTCAACCTCATCTCGGCGGGCCCTCTCAGGACAATGGCAGCCAAAGGCATCCCCGGCTTCGATCGCTTCGGTCACCTCTGGGAAAGACAAGCACCCCTTGGATGGAACGAGAAGGATCCCTCGCCAGTCGCCGACGCGTGCGTCTTTCTCTTCTCGGATCTGTCGCGAGGCATTACGGGAGAGATCGTGCACGTCGACGGGGGCTTCCATGCCCTAGGTGCCCCAATCGAAGGAATCTAGACGGCATTCTTTAGCAGCGCGACACAGCCCCACCTAGTCTGGGGACGGCAGGAGTGCCGATTATTTTTACAGCGCTGTATTTGTCCGGTAACTATTCAATTACCCGCACGTTGCGGGCTTCTTCGCCCTTGCGGCCCGGGCCGATCTCGAACTCCACTCTCTGTCCTTCCTTGAGGGTGCGATAGCCCTCTCCCTGGATGTTCGAGTAGTGAACGAAGACGTCGTTTCCATCTTCGCGTGTTATGAATCCGAAGCCCTTCTCGGTGTTGAAGAACTTCACGGTACCTTCGGGCATTCTTTGCTATCTCCTATCGGTCCGGGCGGGCCCCCTTGGCCTCACCAGTCCTTGAGATCGTACATCCTAAGAAGCTCTGAGCAACAATTGATACTTTTCGGGGTGGGCAACGAGGCACCTGCTTAGGTGGGGTAGTCGGTCACGGATTCCCTTCCCCGCTGCTTTTTAGCTGTGATCCGGGCCTCTGACCCATAAACGACTCTCCTAGCAAATTGATGCAATAACGGCGAGGATACGAACACCGCAAGGGGGAGGTGTGACCGAAACAAACCGTTTGCCTTTCAGAAACACCCCAGAAACATCGGCGGCTTAGCTTTTGAGCGGGCTCTGTGCCGAACCGAGCAGAGTGCTCGAGAAGCAAAGCGAGAAATGCTCGGACATCACAAGGTGTCGAACGAGGCCCACAAAGCAGGGAGGAGAAATGCCCGCAGAATCGATAGCGATTTCAGCCGCAGACACCGGTTTCATGCTTCTATGTGCGGCTTTCGTGTTGTTCATGACGCCAGGGCTTGCCTTCTTTTACGGAGGAATGGTCCGCCAAAAAAACGTTTTTGGGATCCTCATGCAAAACTTCTTCACCATTACGATCGTGACGTTTACTTGGGTACTCATCGGCTTTTCCATAGCATTTGGGCCGGGAGGTAACGCTGCCCTAGGAAAGCTCACTTATTACCTCAAAAGGGGTGTGGGCCAGGCAATAAGTCAACCGTGGGCGGACATGTGGGGAGATAGCGTTCCTAGAATCCCCGAACTCGCGTACCTTGCCTATCAGTTGATGTTCGCCATTATCACCCCGGCCCTCATGACCGGAGCATTTGCGGAGCGCCTGAAATTCAAGGCTTTCGTTCTCATCATTGAATTGTGGTCGATATTCGTGTACGCACCCATCGCCCATTGGGTGTGGTCGCCGGAAGGGTGGCTGTTCAAGGCGGGAGCTCTTGACTTTGCGGGCGGAACCGTTGTCCACATAAACGCAGGAATTGGCGCCCTAGTGATAGCTCTCATGTTGGGGAGGAGAGTCGGATGGCCGAACTCACCCGACCTAAGACCGCATAGCCTTCCCCTTACCCTGCTCGGAACATGGATCTTGTGGTTCGGCTGGTTCGGCTTCAACGCTGGGTCCGCCATGGCTGCATCTGGATTGGCCGCTCAGGCATTTGTCAATACCCAGATAGGCGCTGCCATGGGAGCTCTTGGATGGGTAGCGGCCGAGTGGATAAAAGACAAACACCCGACGACCTTGGGCGCAGCATCTGGGGCAGTGGCGGGCCTTGTCGCCATTACTCCCGCTGCGGGATTTGTCAACGAAGCAGGTTCTATAGTCGTCGGAGTAGTGGCTGGCATAGTCTGCTACCTGGCCGTGAGCGTCAAGTTTAAGCTTGGCTATGACGACTCGCTTGACGTCGTCGCCGTTCATATGGTGGGCGGTATAGTAGGCGCCCTCCTGACGGGGGTTTTGGCGCTTGATTATATAAACCCGCTAGGTAGAGGAGTCGTTCAAGGCAACATCAAGCAGCTCGGCATACAGGCCCTGGGAGTGTGAGCCACCCTCCTTTACAGCGGCGTCGTAACGGCGATCATAGCGACCGTCGTCAAGGCACTGGTGGGCCTCCGAGTAGACGAAGAGGCAGAAACCACTGGACTCGACTTAGCCGAGCACAAGGAGCAAGCGTACGTCATGCAATAGGGAACAAGAAAGTATCGATTCGACGTCCACATCGGAGGGAAGATGAAACAGATTGTTGCGATCATAAAGCCGCACAAGTTGGAGGAGGTGAAACAAAGCCTTCAGAAGGTAGGTGTCCAAGGGCTTACGGTAAGCGAAGCTAGAGGCTTCGGGCGCCAGCGGGGCCAGACCGAGGTGTACAGGGGCGCCGAGTACAAAGTGTAGTTCCTCCCGAAATTGCGTCTGGAGATCGCGGTCGCCGACGACATGGTAGATGCGGTTATCGAAGCTATAGTCAATGCCGCTCGTACAGGAGAGATCGGCGACGGAAAGATCTTCGTATTCCCGCTTGAAGAGGCAGTTCGCATCCGAACAGGGGAGCGGGGTAGCGACGCTCTCTGACAATTTGCCCGGTCGACACAGCCGCGCCCAGCGAGCCCATGACGCAGGGCGCAAAATTCAAAAACTTCGGATCGAGCTTGCAGAGGAGCACTTTGCCCGGATCTCGGCAGCATTAGCCGATTCGTATATCGAAACGGACACCGCGGTGGGAACTGCCCTCGAGACGAGCGACGGCGTCGACCTTTCGGGATTGGCACTGTGCCGCAAGCTTTCAGATGCGACCGACACCTGCATTGAGGAAATCTTTGCTGCGGCTGTAGGAATCGACCCATCCACTGGACCTAGCGACCCTTCGAGCTCCCAAGAGACGAGTCACTCTCCCGAACGAGAAATTTCCCGTCAGATCGAGCGTTTCAGGACCGCGGCCAAAGGTTCCGCAACTCTCGTTGCTCTAGTAGCTACAGGAGGATACGGTCGAAAAGAGGTCTGCCCTTACTCCGATATCGACCTGACCATTTGTTATCTCCCTGGAGTCAAGGGAATCAAGGAAATTTCGGCGGCAATCCTCTATCCGTTATGGGACTCGGGGCTAAAAGTGGGCCACTCGGTTGTTACCCCGAAAGAGGCAGTGGCAATTGCATCCTCGGAGCTCGACACAACCGTAAGCCACCTAGATTCTCGTCACATCATTGGTGCACCATCGCTATTCCAGGAACTTTCCGAGCGAATCGAATCTTTGGTCGCTAAGCGCCGAAAGAGAATCCTTCAGGACATCCTTGAAAAGCGAAAGAGGCGGATTAACGCTCTTCCCGTCTTCGACGGTCTCCGCTGGGGGGCAGGGTATCTGGGAGCGGACCTAAAACTCGGTTCGGGAGGCCTGAGAGACCTCTGCAGTATAGAGTGGGTCGCTAAATGCCTCGGCCTCGACCTTACCGAAGTCCTATCACCAGAAGATCAAAAGATTCTGCTCCGCGCCAAGAGCGATCTCTTGCTTCTTAGATCCGCCCTTCACCTCTGCTACCGGCGCTCCCAGGATGTCCTGGATACATCTGCAGTAACCCGGCTGCAAGCTCGCTTCGGAGAGGTACTTGCAAAGTGCATAACTCAAAGGGCGCTCCGAGCCGCTGTTGCCACCGAAGTTTTGGTCGAGAGAAACCTGTGCCTTTTAGTAAACGATGCTAAGGCTCAAGCACGGCGGTTGTCGCCAACGATGATGTTGCCTCAGGTACTCAAAGCCAGCGCAGTATCTAATGCGAGGGTACCAGACGAAGCCTCGGGTCAGACGGCCAAACGACAGCCGACAAACGCGGATGACGCCCGAAGCCAATTACTCAGGGTTCTACAAGCTCCATTGGACGAAATACTCGAAAAAGGCCGGTTCCTCCAGGCTTACGGAATTATGCAGAAAGCCATCCCGCACTGGAAAAACATCGAAGGATTGTATCAGAGCGATCAATACCACACCTTCACGGTCGGCGTGCACTCTTGGGCCACCCTTTCCCGCCTCCTATACGCATTCCAGAAGGCAGTCCTCGATACACCCGGAATCTGGCCCTCGATGCTTGTTGAACACCTTACCGAGCTAGCAGAGAGCGCAGATAGCGAACGAGCGCTTACCCTCAGACTTGCATGCCTGCTTCATGACATCGGAAAAGGCCTAACTGCACGAGCCTTCCGTTCAAACTCGAACTCGACGTCAGAGCATTCTTCTCACGCTAAGATCGGTT
Source organism: Acidimicrobiia bacterium (assembly GCA_040289475.1). Lineage (NCBI taxonomy): Bacteria > Bacillati > Actinomycetota > Acidimicrobiia > Acidimicrobiia bacterium. The sequence goes on from PSLF01000001.1 coordinate 26,275, forward strand.
CCCACATCGCACATCAGGTAGCTATAGAGCTGGGATACAGCGACGATTCGGCAAAGCGCTGTGCCCATTTAGTCCTTCACCACCTGGTGTTGGCCGAAGCCGCCTTAAAAAGAGACTTTCAGGACCCCGCTACAGTCGAAGCAGTCCACAACGCTTTGGAAAATCCGTCACTTCTCGACGACCTATACCTACTCACCTTGGCCGATGCCTCAGCTACCGGTCCTCAGGTGTGGAACTCCTGGCGTAGGTCTTTGGTGACTCAGCTTTACATGGCGTGTCGCGCCAGACCATCCGTAGATGCGATGGGTAGGCACGCTCTCGCCAGTGCCGATCGCGACCAGATCATCGCTGAATTCGAAAACGCTTTGAGGCGGGCAGGCGTTGGGGAGTCCGTTGCCCGACACTTGTCCAAAGCATCTCCCTTAAGCCTGACGGCGTCCATAGCGTCAAGGATGCCAACCTTGGAGCTCACGGCTGCTGCTCTCGCTCGACACCTCCGAGAAGGCGGAGCGCCGGCAGTAGAAGCGCGGGACATCGGAGACAGCTACTACGAGCTTGTGGTCGTAGCTCAAGACACCCCCGGGTTGTTCGCGAAAATCGCTGGCTGTACTGCGCTCAGTAGTATGTCCGTAGTGTCTGCTCAAGCGCACTCACTAGAAACACAGCCTCGGATCGCGGTCGACTTGTTCTTTGTTCACACTCTCTCCGGCAAACTGTCCTCTGAAGAAGGACTATCGGAACTACAGAACCAGATCAGATCGGTGATCGCGGGCAAAATCGCTCTCTCCTACCGGCTCGGCCTCAAGACCACTGAGTGGCGGCAGCAATTGGATGCGCAGGCTCGCAGAGCTGGTAGTTTCAAGGTCATGCAAGAAACGACCAAAGAACGCAAAGTCGTTTACAAGCTCGACTCGGACAAGACTGCGCATGAAGCTGCCGAGCTATCTGCCTTACGCAGCCCTCATAGCGAACCGCTCATCCACATCGACAATGCAAGCTCGAAAAATCGTACGATAATCGAGGTCCAGTCTCAGAACAGGCCGCGGCTCTTATACGACATAGCGAGGACCTTGGCGGAGTTGGGCCTTGACATTCGTGCAGCCAAGATTGCGACGTTGGCCGAGACAGCCGCAGATGTCTTCTACGTCGTCGACTCGTCGGGGTCGAAGGTTGAAGACCCCGAGCACATTCGGGAGGTACGGAATGCACTTACTCACGCTCTTTCTTCGGGACTGTGACCACTGTGGTCCGGAGCTGCAGGGCCGAATCCTCTAATACCCGCCTGAAGGGACGTTCGCATCGAAGACCTCAATTTTGAGATGTCTGGACGCCTGTAACGCTGGGGCAAGTCTAAGAAGAGCAGGCAAACAAGAGCAGCAGGACATCCGAAAATCAAGGGAAGCCACACCAGTCTCCAGTTCCCAGTGACCTGTATACCAATGCTCACGCCATAGGACACTGCAATCGACCCAATCGTGGTAATGGCCGTCCACAAGCCCGCTATCTCGGCTAAGACTTCACGAGGAAACAGAACGAGCAAAAGAGTTCCTAGCGACACTGCAATAGCCACGCCAATTAGAGCTGCCACAACTCCGTATGCTGTGATAGTGACAATGTCCGACGCGTTGTACGCTTTTATAGCAAGAAAGGTTGCAATGGCGAGGCAGCCCACACCTACGACTTTCCTGTCAAGGCGGGCAGCGACAATTCCGACGAGGGGAACAAGGGGAAGAGCTACGAGGGAACCGTAAATGCCAGCCGCCGCTACAGTTCTAGCTCCCACTCCCAAGACCTTACCAGCGTACAACACGTAGAGCGGTGCTACCGGAGACGCGGCAGTACTAATGATTCCTACAGCCACTAGCAAAACGAGAAGGTTCCGGTGGCTCGCAACGTAGTGCAACCGTTCCTGGATGGTCATTCCTGAAGCTCGTGCAGCCGCAATCTCTTGCTCTACCCGGGGTTCCTTGACCCTAAGCAAAACGTAGATTCCCCCAATGAGAGCGACTACTCCAGCAAAAACGAAAGCTGTCGAGTGACTCCGCTCCCAAGTCCTGTTGATCACTACCTGTATGAAGAGGTTGGGCAGGAGCCCCGCTATTGCTAGAGACACTTCCATTCCAGCCCAAATGCTCTGCCCGAACAAATCTGGCGTCGCCGAAAAGCGGGGGATACGATACGAAGTCCAACCCACCGAGGCAATTGCCACTATAAGTACCATCGGCCAATATGAACGCGGACCCACGCCTAAAAGAACCGAAGCGACTCCGATAACGATAAGCCCGGCCGCCATAAATGGCTTTCTGCGCCCACCTAGACGGGCGGACCGGTCCGAGAGACGCCCAATGAGCGGCGCGACAAGCGGGCTCAGCCAACGATGGGCTGTAGCAGCAAAAGTAATTGCGAAAACCGTCGATGAAACCGGCTCGAAGACAGCACCCAGGTATCCCGATCGTAGGGTTAGAAACCCTGCAGCAGCGGCTTCACTAATCACTATTGCCCAGTAGTTTTGGCGCACTTCGTGACGGTGCAAACCTCTAACTACATGAGACTCTCCCGGAATTGGCTCTACTTCTGGCGAGGTCGGATCTGGCAAAACGGGATCTGGAGTCGACCCTTCCGAAGCCATCAACCGCCGCCTATTAGTCGGGCTGCTTCCGCGAAGCCGAGAGCTGGTTGGGGGAAGACACCCAGTATCAAAGTCACTGCAACTGTCGCAAAGATGGCAGCCGACAAAGCTCCAGGAGCAATGGCATCGAGGTGCACCGCTGGCAACGCAGTGTCGACAACGTTGGCACTCTTCTCCTCTGGCTGATACAAAACTATGACGAGACGGATGTAGAAGAAGGCAGCCACGACCGAGGCTGTCGCGCCGGCCAAAGCGAACCACACAAGGCCCGCCTGTACTGCCGCCCGAAACAAGTAGAGCTTAGCTATAAAACCTGCTGTCGGAGGAATTCCGGCGAGGCCCAATAGTAAAATGGTTAATCCCACACCCAAAAGTGGGCGCTTTCTTCCCATCCCCCTGAAATCCACCAAATCTCCGGCGTCGGTTCTCTCCCTCTGGAAGATGGCGACGATCGCAAAAGCACCAAAGATCATTGCCGCATAGGTAACGATGTAGAACAGGGTTGCTTGGGCGCCTCCCTCAACCGGCGAGGCGACTCCCAAAAAGAGGTAACCCGCGTGAACGATCGAAGAGTACCCGAGCATGCGTTTGACGTTTTGCTGACCTATCGCAGCTGCCGCCCCGACAATCATCGTCACGACCCCCACGCCCACCACGAGTGGGAGCCACAAATCCCTGCTGGGAACCAGCGCTGCGAATATCCGCATCGCAGCTCCAAACCCCGCTGCCTTGGCACCGGCCGCTAGGAAGCCCGAGGTATAAGATGGCGCCCCTTGATATACATCTGGCACCCACATGTGGAAAGGAACCGCTCCGACCTTGAAGGCAAGACCGGATAAAAGCAGTGCTGTACCAGCAAGCAGTAGCCAGGAAAAAGATCCTCTGGAAGACACAGAGGAAATCACACCGAGGTTCAAAGAACCCGTGCCGCCGTAGGCGAGTGCAATTCCGTACAACAAAAAAGCCGAAGCAAAGGAACCGAGCAGGAAGTATTTGAGGGCTGCTTCTTGGGGCGCAGGACTGTCTCTCAAAAACCCGGCGAGAACATAAAAACTGATAGAAAACAGTTCTAGAGCGAGAAAAACAACGATGAGGTCCACGGCGGAGACCATCGCCATCATCCCTGCGCAAGCTAGTAGTACGAGTGCCCCGAACTCTTCACGAACGCGTCCGTCCCTCGACAATCCGCTGTAGCCCATAGCGATCGCGAGGACAGCCATGGCAGCAAAGACCAGCTTGAAGCTGGCTGAATAGGCGTCGTTTGCTATGAGACTACCCGCCGTCAGGCTAGGACCTTGGCTTCGAACCCGGACAAGGTCTGCTAGCGCCAACCCCAACGCGACAAGGCTTGCGGAGTACGAGAGAACGAGAGACACTACCTTGCGCGCACGCATCTCGACCGAGCGCACCATAATGGCCCTAGCGATGAGCAGAAGGCACGCTCCTGACGCGAGCGCGATCTCGGGACCGAGCGCAAAAAAGTCAACGATGGGTAGGGCGATCTTTGTGCTCGCCGTACTCATCGGCCAGACTCCTGCGAGGCTAAGGATCCAAGCGAATGAGAGATTTCGACGGGCCCGTTGCTAGCGGCGGGTGTTCCCCTCGAATTATCTAACTCGTCAGAATCGCCCGAGGCATCATCGATCGCACCTTTGGAGCCGTCAGACGCAGTCTGGGCGACGACAAGGTCGGGGCGGTCGATTCCAGCTTCTGAAGCGAAATTTCTTACTACTTTATCAAGGGATGGCTCGGAGCGCTCGATCAACGGCTCGGGATGCAGTCCTACCAGGAGCATGAGAGCGACCAGGGGGACCAGCGCCACCACTTCTCGACCCCGTATGTCGTATGCTTCCGAACCGACTCTCGGACCGCGCACTCCTGTGAAAGCCCGCTGAAATGCCCAGAGCAGGTACACGGCGCTCAATATCACGCCCAAACCAGCGATTGCAGCGATTACCGGGTTACGCAGGAAGCTACCCGCAAGAACCAGAAACTCGCCCACGAAACCACCCAATCCAGGAAGTCCTATAGATGCGAGAGCTGTCAGTAAGAAGATGCCCCCATAAACTGGCATCACCGACCAGATCCCCCCCATCTCCTCGATCCTGCGGGTATGCAGCCTGTCGTAGACCATGCCTACAAGCAGGAAGAGTGCTCCTGTGGATACCCCGTGATTGAACATCTGCAAAAGGCCACCTTGAGCGCCCTGGGAAGTAACAACGAAAATACCCACTATTGCAAAGCCCAAATGTGAGACCGACGAGTATGCAATGAGGCGCTTGAGGTCTTTTTGCACTGCCGAGACTAGGGCTCCGTAAACAATCCCCACCAAACCTAGCACCAAGAGGAGTGGTAGCAGCGCCTCGGCACCCTGGGGAAACAGCGGGAGAGAGAACCGCAGAAATCCGTATACCCCTAGTTTTAGTAAGACGCCCGCCAGAATGACCGATCCAGCGGTAGGCGCTTCCGTGTGAGCGTCGGGTAGCCAGGTATGCAGCGGAAACACCGGAACCTTGACCGCGAATCCGGCTCCAAATGCGGCAAAAAGAGCAACCTGGGTGGCTTTTGAAAATTGACCTCCATCGAGCAGCCGCAGATCAAAAGTGAACGTCCCGGACAGATGCGAGTGTGCGACGGCTAGATACACGATCCCAACGAACAAAAAGGCCGAACCGAGCATCGTGTACAAGAAAAACTTGATAGCCGCATACTGCCTCCGATCGGATCCCCACCCCGCGATGAGGAAGTACATCGGCACGAGGACGGCCTCCCAAAACACGAAGAACAAAAGAAGATCGAGGGCGAGAAACGCCCCTAAAATCGCCGACTCGAGAACGAGCAGCAAGGATAAGTAGGGCCGTTCTCCCTCTTTTATGGAAGGGGAGTCCAACGTGGCCAGGACAGAGACCGGAAATAGCACAACAGTAAGCCCTACCATTAGCAGGCTGATTCCGTCGATTCCGAGGATGTACCGGGACGAAATCGTCGGAGCCCAGGGGTAGTCCTCCACAAACTGAAATTCAGCTGTGCCCTTGGCGAAGCCAGCTGCCACAGCGATGAATGCAATCAGCGAAACCGCCATCGCCACCCCGGCGATGCCGCGCCTAACCAATTTGGAGTTGCCCGGGAGCACAGCTATCAATACCGCTCCGAGAGCGGGAGTCCACACGAGTATCGACAGCAAAGGAAGCTCGCCGAAACGCACCGTCACGACCCCATCGCTACGATTCTGGCAACTGCTGCTCCTGTCAACAACAGCAGCACTCCTGCGGCGATTGCCAGAGCGTAGCGCCTGGCGTAGCCAGTCTGAACCTTTTTCAACGCCCGTCCAGCACCGGTGAATAGGGCGCCGACTCCATCAACGATCCCGTCGATTAGGTTTCGATCAACTGTGGTTGCCAAAAACGAAGCGGCTTTGGATCCAAAAGTAACGAAGATCGCCTCGTACAACCGGTCCAACATCCATCCACTAGCAAAGAACCGGTAAGCTGCATTTCCAAACGGAAGGGACGCCAGCAGTTCCCCACGTTCCTCGGCAGTGCGGCTGAGCCACAAGCGTCCCCCCGCCCAAATCGCCGACACTGCCAAGACCAAAGCGGCGAACCCCACAGCGAGCTCTCGTGCTCCGAATGCCTCGGGATGGATGCCAACAGAGGGCTCTAAGAAGTGAGACAGAAGAGGCGCTATCCTCGGGATCCCCGACACTCCAGCAATAGCCGATCCACTCGCTAGGACAACGAGCGGAACCGTCATAACCGGAGGAGACTCATGTGGGTGAATTTCAGCCTCGGAGTAGCCGGGCGAACCATAGAAGGTCCGCATAAAAGCCCTAGACATGTACAACGCTGTAAGAAAGCTGGAGGCAGAAAGAACGACCCATAAGGCCTGGCCCTTGGTGCCAGATCCAAAAACTGCCGTAAGGATGGCGTCCTTCGAGAAAAAGCCAGCCAGTGGGGGTATCCCCGATATCGCCAGAAAACCCACCAAAAAAGTGGCAGAGGTAATAGGCATATGGCGCCTCAAACCTCCGAATCGGCGGATGTCCGTCTCGCCATTTGTAGCGTGCATAACCGATCCAGCACCCAAAAACAAGAGAGCCTTGAAGAATGCGTGAGTGACTAAATGGAAAATGCCAGCGGCGAGAGCACCAACTCCTACAGCAGCGAACATCAACCCGAGCTGACTCACCGTGGAATACGCCAAAATCTTTTTTAGATCTGTCTGAGCGAGTGCGGCTGTTGCTGCTACAAAAGCAGTGAGCGTTCCAATACCGGCTACAGTCCAGGAGGCGGTTGGCGAGATAGCGAATACAGGCCCTAGCCTCGCCACCAAAAACACACCCGCCGTCACCATAGTCGCAGCATGAATCAGGGCAGAAACTGGAGTAGGACCCTCCATGGCATCAGGTAGCCACACCAGAAGCGGGAACTGAGCTGACTTGCCGGTCGCCCCTGCGAAAAGCAAGAGGCACGCAACAGTTGCTGTACTTCCAGAAAGCACCAGCGGCGCTTTAGCTATCAGCCCCGATCCCGCTTCGCTAGCAATCCTCACAGTTCCGGTGTGGCGAAACAAGAGAAGCGCCCCGAGAATAAAACCAAGGTCTCCCACTCGATTGGCGACGAATGCCTTCTTGCCAGCAGCTGCTGCTTTCGAACGCTCGAACCAGAACGAGATCAACAGATACGAACACAGGCCGACGCCTTCCCAACCCAGGAACATCAAAACGAGATTGTTTGCCAAGACCAGAACAGCCATAGATGCCACGAACAGATTCATGTAAGCGAAGAAGCGGCCAAAGCGCGCATCCCCCTTCATGTATCCGATCGAGTACAGGTGAATGAGCGCCCCGACTCCGGTTATTACGAGAACCATGGTTATTGACAATGGATCGACAAGAAGCTCGAAGGGGGCTTCCAGAGAACCTGAGGCTATCCATGAGGCCAACTCGAATATGAATAGTCTTCGATGAGCCTCCAGAGAAAGAAGGTTCCAGAAGAGATATGCCGCCCCCGCGAAGGATGCCGTCACGGATAGGGTTCCCAACACCCCGCACACACGCTCGCCCAGCCGCTTTCCGAAGAGCAATAACACCGCAGCCGAAACAGCAGGCACGAGCGGAATCGAAAACGCCGCTACTTTCATTGACTTCCAGCCCTACCCGTTAGCCATTGAGGGCAGCCAATTCGTCAGCGCTCGCCGACTCCCTACGTCGATAGATCGCGACAATGATGGCGAGCCCTACAACGACTTCCACGGCTGCCGCAACCATCACGAAAAAGACAACTACTTGCCCAGCGACGTCTCCAAATGTGCGAGCAAAAGCCACGAATGCCACGTTGGCCGCGTTAAGCATTAGCTCTATACACATGAACATGACCAGGACAGAGCGCCTGAGCATGAAGCCGGCTACCCCTGTGATAAACATCGTCGCCGAGATCGTGAGGTAAGAGGAGGCTCCCGCTCTCACTTTGGGATAGCCTCCCTCTTCGCCAGTACTATGGCTGCTATCGCAGCACCCAATAGCAAAACCGATGTCAATTCAAACGGATAGAGGTACTCGCCGAACAAAACTTCGGCTATTTGGCCCACGTTATCCTTTGCTACAAGATGCCTCAAAGCTCCAAAGTACACAGGGTTCCCGCCGGCTAAGAGAACCAGGGCTATCAGCGTCGCCCCCAGCGGAACTGCCACCGCCAGCGCGCCAAATCTTTGGGCTCGCAAAGTTTCTTTTAGTTGCTCCCTACGGTCGACGCCCAGAAGCATAATCACGAATAAAAACAACACGACAACGGCACCGGCGTAAACAATTAGCTGTACCGCAGCCAGAAACTCAGCTCCTTGAGCTAAAAACAGCACGGCCACACCCAACATCGATGCAGCCAGCCACAGAGCAGAGTACACCGGGTTCTTTGACGTCACGACCCCAAAGGCGGCGACAATACAGAGGGCTCCCGCCACAGCGACCGTCACTGTCTCAGCCATTTTCTGAATCGATTCCTAGATCCGACTTCTCCCGCCGCTGGCCACGCTCTGCAGGTCGCAGGCCAAAGAGCTTTTCCTCGGACCACATCGGAATCCCTTCAAAATCAGCGTTACCAGCGGGACTGGTCGCCCTCATCCAGCCGCCCGTTTCAGTGAGCGCCTGGATAGCCCACTCAGGCTCCACACCCTCCTTGAGGCGAGGCATGCCGTCCTCTCCCACCAACAGATCCTCTTTGGTGTAGATCGCATCCTTGCGGTCATAAATCTTGAACTCAAACAAATTCGACATCGTGATGGCCTCAGTAGGGCAGGCCTCAACGCACAGTCCGCAAAAAATACAACGGAGCATGTTGATTTCGTAGACATAGCCGTACCGCTCACCCGGCGAGATCGGCGCATCTGGCGGGTTTTCCGCCCCTCGCACATATATACAACGCGCAGGACACACCCCCGCACATAACTCGCATCCGATGCACTTCTCCATTCCATCCGGATAACGGTTGAGAACGTGCCGGCCGTGGAAACGCTGCGGGCGAACACGCTGCTCCTCGGGGTACTGTGTCGTGACCGGCCTTCTGAAAAGGTGCCGTAAGGTTACTTTCAATCCCGAGAACTTGCCCATCTTCTTGCTACCAGTCTCGCTCTTTGTGGCTAATCCTTCTCTTCAACACTCGATCCCTTTCGTGTACTCGCACCCTCCTGGCCGCCTTCTCTATCTATCTCATAGACGAGAGGTACGCCTGCACCCCTGCCGATCCCAACAGCCACAAAAGGGCCACAGGAATGAGCACTTTCCAGCCGAATCGCATCAGCTGGTCATAACGGAATCGAGGAAGCGTCGCTCTTATCCAGATAAAAACAAATATCAGAACTCCGAGTTTGACGAAGAACCACACCATAGGCCAAAGCCACGGCAAAACCTGAAGCCGCGGCCCGTTCCACCCTCCCAAAAACACCGTGACAGCTATCGCCGACACAGCGACCATCCCGGCGTACTCCGAGAGCATAAGCATGGCGAAGCGGATCCCGGAGTACTCGGTGTTGAAGCCGCCAACCAACTCCGACTCCGCCTCTACTAAGTCAAAGGGGGCCCTGTTAGTCTCGGCCACCGCACAAGCCATGAACACTAAAAAGGGCACGATATGGGGGAACACCATCCACTTGGGGACGAACCCAAACCACGTCCCCGCCTGTTGAAGCACGATGGCTCTGGTCGACAAAGAACCTGCCATGATCACTGGCGGGATCAAGGCTAACGCCATGCCAGTTTCGTAACTGATCATCTGTGCCGATGCGCGAACCCCTCCTAAGAGCGGATACTTAGATCCCGACGACCAACCCGCAAGGGTGACCCCGTACACAGCCATCGACGACATGGCCAAAAACACGAGGAGTCCTACACTCACATCTACACCCTGTAAGTACACCTTCCTTCCGGCAATTTCGATAGCGTCACCGATGGGAACTAACATCAGCGTGATGAAAGGCGGGGCAAGCGTGAGTAGGGGAGCCATCACGTAGAGAGCTCGTTTGGCCTCGATAGGCGTTACTTGCTCCTTGAAGAAAAGCTTGATGCCATCGGCTAGCGTCTGAAGAAGCCCCTTGGGGCCAGCACGGTTAGGTCCAATCCTCACTTGCATAAAAGCCACTAGCTTGCGCTCTGCATAGATGAGAAACAAGATGGATAGCAGCGTGGCACCAAAGATCACGATGACTTTAGCGATTCCAGTGATAATCCAGAGGAGATCTACAGGTCCTTCCACGGCTCGTGTTCAGACTCCTCGCTCTAAGGTCGTTGGGTGCATATGCCTTTTTATCCCTATCTCTCCGCGATCAAAAGTTTCATCAATCATCCTTGAGCGTCGGATCTTGGTTTAACTGTCTCTACGCGTACCTCCGTCACGCGCTGTGCACACTCGATCAACGTCGAGATCTGAGAGCGGGCGACGCTGCTATCGCCTACGGTCACGGATGACTCGGGCAAATCTTGGTTGAAGGTAACTCCAACGGATCCTTCGCTGAGCGACACATCCCTCCGAGCCGGCAAAACGCAAGTCACGTCTCCGTTTGTCAAGCGCAGCAAGTCGCCGTCAGTGATGCCCAGCTTGTCCATGTCTCTCGGAGCTAGGCGCACCGCTGGCGAATCCCCCAGGCTCGACAAGTGCTCGCAGGCGTTGTTTACAACACCGTTTCCATAAAGCTGCCTAGTAGCGACGAGCCTGAATGCGTATTGAACAGGAGCCGGCGGCGGAGTCACTTCTGACTCAATTTTGTAGGGTTCGAAGCGGTGGCTGAGAAGCACTCCATCGCCAGTGGTCGACGCCAAAGCGAGGCTTCCGAGTGACACTTCACCCTCGACCCCTGCGCACCTGGCTAGCTCCTCGAAGAGCTCCCTTGTGCCCTCCGGAAAAGTACAGTCTCCAAACCGCTCAGCGAGTTCTTGGGCCACGTACCACTCGGGTCGGGACAACCTGTAGTGGCGAACTTTTTGGTTGTTCCAGAAAATGCGACCTTCTAAATTCATAAACGAGCCAGAGTGCTCGCCGTGAGCTGCGGCGGGAAGCACAACATCAGCAGCCTGTGCTGATGGAGATAAAAGAGCATCAATTGACAGAACGAACTCAACGCCATCAAGGGCCTTGCGGGCCAACCGCTGATCCGGAAAGTCACCTAGTGGATCAGCCCCCAAAAGAATAAGGGCTTTGATCTCGCCAGTGGCCGCGCCTTGAAGAATGCCTACTGCGTCAGCCCCCTGTTCGAAGGAAGGCGTGTGTCCCCACATGCTCTCGCATCGAGCCCGCGCCTCCGAGTCTCCTACAGATCGCGCTCCAGGTAGCATCGTAGGGCTCAGCCCTGACCAATAAGCACCCAAGATGTTGCCGCGATGCTCGACCGGTAGCACCTTTGCTGAAGTAACTTTGGCCAGCGCCACAGCGGCCGCCTCCAAACCCCCCGCTTGGGCGGCCAAGTTATCTCTTCCCACCACGATAACCGGCTTTCCAGGCCGCTTTTGGTACTCCAACGTCTCTATGGCCTGGTCCAGAGAGGACTTGTCCACCTCTTCTAATGGAAGACGCTGTGCTGCTCCGATAGCTCGCGCAAGAACCCAGAGCGCATATGCGACCTCTCCTTCCCTGGTCCTAATGACTGTGTGGGCATAAGGCGTCAGAGAGGTGTCGCGCCCCGAAACTTCAATCACGGGAACACCGTAAGTTACAGCGGCTTGTCGCACCCTGAGGTAGAGCACAGGAAGTTCTTCTTTTAGATCAGGCGCGGCCAGCACGACGCATGATGCCGAGTCTAGATCCGAAATGGAAGCCCTCTCGCCTGCGCCAGATGAACACAAAAATGCCGAATCGAGTCCGTCCCCCATCTGGGCATCGACATTGGGAGTTCCGATCACGCCTCGCGCTAGGCGTGCAAAAGCGTAAGCACTTTCGTTGGTACTCTTTGCTCCGCCGACCACAGCGACGCTGCGAGGACCCCACTTTTCGACAATTGCTTCGAGTCGTTCAGCACAAAGATCTAAAGCCTCCGACCACGATGTCTCTTTCCTCCGGTCACCTACCCGCAACAGCGGAGCGGCGACACGATTATTTGAGTTCGCGTACTCGAACGAGAAGCGCCCCTTGTCACACAGCCACCCCTGGTTGACCGGATCGGAGTCGATTCCTAAAAACCTCACTAGCTTTCCACTGGATGACTGCATCGATATGCGACAGCCGACAGAACACTGGATACAGCTCGAGTCAGTCTGTTCCAAATCCCACGGCCTAGCTGCAAAGCGATAAGGGACAGCGGTGAGCGCCCCGACAGGGCAAATCTCCACAGTGTTGCCGGAGAAATAAGAGGAAAAGGGTTCGTCAGGGAACGTCAGTACCTGCGTACCGTTCCCGCGGCCAACGAAGCTAATTAAAGGATCCCCAGCGATCTCTTCTGCAAAACGAGTGCACCGGGCGCACAAAATGCAGCGCTCTCGGTCGAGAAGCACCAGAGGAGAAATAGGGATTGGCTTTTCGAAATGACGCTTTTCTTCGACGTAGCGAGACTCCCCAGGCCCGAAAGCCATAGTTTGGTCTTGGAGAGGACACTCGCCCCCTTTGTCACATACCGGACAGTCAAGCGGGTGGTTGATTAGAAGGAATTCAAGTACACACTGCTGAGCTTGGGATACGGTCTGGGTCGCGGTATGAACGACCATCCCGTCGGTAACTTTGGTAGTGCAAGCTGGGGGTAATCCTCGGATCCCTTCGACTTCTACCAAGCACAACCGGCACATGGCGACGGGTTTCATCCGTGGATGCCAGCAGAAGTGCGGAATATAGACTCCGTTGTCTATAGCAGCTCTAATCAAGAGCTGCCCTTCCTCTGCCTCAATATCACGTCCATCGATGGTGATGGTTATGATCTTCGGCCCAACCTTTAGCTCCGTGTTGTTTTGAGTAGAGCTGTGGGAATCGCTCATGCCGAGATAGCCTCACGTCGGGTAGCTACCTTGGGGCAAGCGCCGAACTCTATGTGCTTTTCGAACTCTTCTCTAAAAAGCCTCAGAGCCGAATTGACGGGGACTACTCCCGACGGACCCAGCAAACAGATCGTCGTATAAACTGCGAACTCGGCCGGACCACTGGGAGGGGGAGACTTGATAGAAGGCGAGATACCCGCGCCTATCTCCAGGAGCAGATCCAGATCTTCGGGACGTCCGCCACCCGCCTCAATACGCTTCAGAACGTTATACATCCACGTGCATCCCTCTCTGCAAGGAGTGCACTGGCCGCAAGACTCGTGAGCAAAAAAGCGCACGAGGCGCGCAGCGGCCTTTACTGCGCATGTGGTTTCATCCATCACAACGACCGCTCCAGATCCCAACATGGAGCCTTCGGCCATAACAACGTCCATGTCTAGCGGTACGTCTAGCTTGTCAGGGCCGAACCACGGTGCAGAGGCTCCGCCTGGAATGAAACACTTGAGCTCATTGCCAGCTCGAATTCCCATTCCCTGGCCGTAAATGAGGTCCCTAAAAGAAGTTCCGAGCTCAACCTCGTAGTTCCCAGGTTTGTTGACGTGACCCGAAAGACAAAAGATCCTGGTGCCCTTCGACTTCTCGGTTCCAAAGGCTGCGTATTTTTCAGGACCCTCCAAGACGATGTAGGGAATGTTGGAAAGCGTCTCGACATTATTGACAACTGTAGGCTTTCGATAAAGCCCCTCAACTGCCGGAAAAGGAGGTCGAAGACGAGGCTCTCCTCGGCGACCTTCCAGACTAGACAGCAGGGCAGTTTCTTCTCCGCAAATGTACGATCCGCCGCCCCTGTGAACCACCACCTCTAGACTGAAGTCGGTTCCCAGAATCTTCTCGCCTATGTACCCCGCTTCTCTAGCTTCCTGTAAGGCTCTCTCTAATAGAAACGCCCCAAGGCGCATCTCCCCTCTTATGTAAATAGCGGCCCAGTGGACATCCAAGGCGTAGCACGCAATCGCCATGCCTTCTATTAGCTGGTGAGGGTCTTTTTCGATGAGCTCTCTGTCCTTGAAGGTGCCGGGCTCTCCCTCGTCCGCATTAACCACCAAGTATCTGGGCCTGACGTCATGCGGGAGAAAAGACCACTTTGTTCCTGTGGGAAATCCGGCTCCTCCCCGACCTCTGAGCCCGCTTTGTTTGACCGCTTCTACGATGTCTTCTGGCGACATCTCCCTTAAGGCCTTCTTTAGGGCTGCGTATCCCCCCAGCTCCTCGTAGCGCTTTAGCTTGTAAGCCTCCGGATCGTGGATGCGCCTGTGGACCAACTTCTCGGGCAATGCCAAATCCTCCGCTTTCCCTTGTCGATCGCTATCCACCCGAGCTTCGACGGGCTGAGTCAAAGTCGGAAGGGAGGCCTAATCCGCCTGCCGGCCTCGTCCCTCGCCTCAGCGCTTGCGCCATCTCCGCTGCTTGTTTCACCGAGACGTTTTCGAAGTACTCGTAATTGACTTGAACGCAAGGAGCACCGCCGCAAGCAGCCAAACACTCTGCCTCCTCCAACCAGATTTTCCCGTCGGCAGAAAGCCCGTCTGCACTCGTTCCGAGCTCCTTTTCGAAAACCGCAAGAATATCTTCGGCTCCGCACAGCAGGCATGAAATGTTCGTGCACACAGACACGATGTGATCGCCTACCGGGCGAAGCTTGAACATCGTGTAAAAGGAGGCTGTGCCCAACACCTCCGCAGGCGTGATCCCAACAAGCTCGGCAATTTGACGCATCGAGTCGGGCCGCACCCACCCGTCTTGTTCTTGGGCAAGGTGCAGCAGCGGAAGTAGGGCCGATCGCTTTTGGGGGTACCGAGCGACAATCGCCTCGGCACGTTTTAGGTTTTCGTAGCTGAGCGCCATAATGTCTCGATATGGTCTGATTCAGCGATCCACATCGCCCATGACCGGATCGGTCGAGGCGATTACAGCGACGGCGTCCGCGATAAGGCCACCCTCCATCATTGCTGAGAGACCTTGCAGGTTAGCAAAAGACGGTGCTCTCACATGAAGTCGGTAGGGTCGGGGGCCTCCATCTGAGATTATGTAGTGCCCTAACTCTCCTCTGGGGGACTCGACTGCTGCATATGCTTGCCCGGGCGGAACTTTGTAACCCTCGGTAAAGATCTTGAAGTGGTGTATCAAGGCCTCCATGGACTCATCGATTCGACCTCTGGGGGGAGGGGTGACTTTTTTGTCCTGTGTTCTGTAGTCACCATCGGGCATTGACTCCAGCACCTGGCGGACAATTCTGACGCTCTGGCGCATCTCTTCGATGCGCACCTTGTACCGATCGAAAACATCTCCCGAACTCCCAGTGACGACGTCGAAGTCGTAGTTTTCATATCCGCTGTAGGGCATCTCCTTCCTCAGATCCCATGCAAGACCAGTGGCCCTCAAGTTGGGACCTGTAACTCCCAGGGCTAAGCACTCCTGTGTGGTTATGACGCCAATTCCAACCGTGCGTTCGCGCCAGATCGGGTTGTCGGTAAGCAGCTCCTCGTATTCGTCAATCTTTGGGGGAATGTAATCGCACAGAGAAACCACGTCATCCTCCCAGCCATCCGGTAGGTCTGCAGCGACACCACCCGGACGTATGTAATCGTGATTCATCCGCAATCCCGTCACCTTCTCAAAGAACCTGAGAAGCACCTCTCGTTCCCGGAAGCCATAGAGCATCATCGAGATGGCTCCGATGTCCATTCCCTGAGTCGCTACCGCTACGAGATGAGAAGAAATCCGATTGAGCTCACACATCATCACCCGGATGGCTTGAGCGCGAGGCGGAACCTCGATGCCCAACAACTTCTCGACTGCCAGCGAGAAGGCAAGCTCGTTGAAAAAGGGGGCCAAGTAATCCATTCGAGTAACGTTGGTCGCACCCTGGACGTAGGTAAGCATCTCGCCAGTGCGCTCCATGCCGGTGTGCAAATAGCCTATGATTGGCTTGACTCTGAGGACTACCTCCCCGTCCAGCTCCAACATCAGCCTCAGAACTCCGTGCGTCGAGGGGTGCTGGGGACCCATGTTTATGACAACGGTTTCCTCGTCTTCGTGGATCTCGGCCCAGGGCTCTGTCGTAACGACGGCCCGTTTGACGCCAGCTGCTCGTCCTTCTTCGTAGGCCAGTTCACCCTCCGGAGTTTCACCCCGGAGCTTCATCTCCTGTGCGCCTGCGTCGGTGCGGGCGGCTAGATCTAGCTCTTCCGGACTCGTCTGTTTTGTCTTGCTAGAACTGTCCGAGCCCACGTCGGTCACTCTCTTCTTCAGGTTGCATCCCGCTCTCTACTGGCTCAGTGCGGAGACGGAATTGGGTGGGTAAACCAGGTCGTGGCGACTCCTTGAACTGCACGGAAATCGAGCCTGCGGGATAGTCCTTGCGCAGGGGATGTCCCTCCCAATCATCGGGCATCAGAATACGGCACAAATCTGGATGTCCATCGAAGCGGATCCCGAACATGTCAAAGGCCTCGCGCTCGTACCAGTCAGCGCCGGGCCAAACGTCGGTGACTGATCGACACACTGGTTCGGCACCAACAAGGGGAATTCGCACCCTCAGCCGCTGCTTTTGAGAGATAGAAAGAACGTGGGCTACAACTTCGAACCGAACGGCACTACCTATGGATACCGCGCCCTCCGGGTACTCGAGGTAATCAACCCCGCACAAATCGACAAGCATCTCGAATCCCTCTTCTTTCAGCCGCCGAGCAAGGTGGGGCCAGCCCAGAGCGTCGACGACGACTACTGGTAGGTCCTCGGTACCTACAAACCGCGCCCCGGGGACCTCAGAGACTGCGCGGGCGATGCTATCCTCCCCACGCGTTACCGTATCGTCGCGAATCCTAGTTGGCTTGTCGCTACCAGTGTTCAACTGTTCTCCCATTCGCAAGTCTTATGTTGGCACGAGCCTTCCGCCCCAGCGCACTTTCGCCTCAAGGGCAAGTCGTATCGAGCTCTAACTCGAGCACCGCTTTTATAACCCAGAGAAGGTTCTCACGCTGTAGACCGCTTGAGGAGCGGCTGCGAGCGGATCTTCTCGTGAAGAGCGATGATTCCTGCTATGAGAGTCTCCGGGCCAGGAGGGCACCCCGGAACATATACGTCTACTGGAACAACTTGGTCTACGCCTTGGAGCAGGGCATAGTTGTTGAACATCCCGCCCGTCGAGGCGCAAGCACCCATGGAAATCACCCACTTGGGTTCTGGCATCTGGTCGTAAATCTGGCGCAGGACTGGGGCCATCTTCTGACTGACTCTCCCGGCGACGATCATCAAATCGGCCTGCCTGGGGCTGGCCCTGAAGACTTCCATCCCGAACCTGCTCAAATCGTAATGAGCGGCGCCAGTTGCCATCATCTCTATGGCGCAGCAAGCGAGACCAAACGTGGCAGGAAACACCGAGCTCTTTCTGGCCCACGCAACCAGCTTCTCCAGCTGGGTAGTGAGGATGTTGGCGGATATGCTCTCTAGACCCACCGTCTCTACGCTCCCATTTACTCCTCAGTCTCTTCGGTTATGTGTTTTCCTTACTGATCCTGGCCACGCAGTTCGTTTATCAAGTACCGCTCGTTTTTCTCGCCGCACTCTTTTGCGCCAATGTCTCACGCCGCTCGAGTCTCCATTCGCTCGGCAGACGAGTCATCGGGGCGAGCGACGCTGTCTCGCTCGCCTGGCCCGGAACCGCCTCGCTCGATGATCCTCTTGGCGCCCCAGTCGAACACACCTTCCCGCCAGAGGTATCCAAAGGCCACGAGGAGAAGTGCCACGAAGGCGAGCATTTCTCCGAATCCGAACAGACCGAGGTCGTGCAATCTCACTGCCCAGGGATACATGAAAACTATCTCGATGTCGAATAGCAGAAACATCATCGCTACGAGATAAAACTGCACAGGAAACCTCTCGGGTGGATCGTGCTCTGGGACTATCCCACACTCGTAAGGAGCGAGCTTTGCCCGCGTCGGTCTATGAGGGGCCAGAAGCCGTGACGCCAAGAGGGATACAGAGCCAAAGAGTCCCACGAGCACCAACATGATCAAGAGAAGAAAATAGTCAGACATTTGCCATCTACCACCAAGTACCTGGACCGAGTTGAACGCCGTAGGAGAACCTTATATCCAGCCTATGAACGCCGGACCACTTGGTGCAAACCGCCTCCGTGAGCGGTCCTAGTCTGCCAAAGAGTTGGGTGGCAGCCGCGGATCGATAGTCCCTTAAAAGACTGTCCCAGAGAAGCCGCAAGAAGTACTTGCCTGCTGGAGCTAGCTCGAAGATACCGATACCTGGCCTGCCTATAGCGTATAGCGGGCTTCGCTGCTAAGAGGCGAATCGGTCGTGGACAAAGCGGCCAAAAGCCTCCCCTGTGGGACGCAAGGATCCATCGAGATTCACCAATCCTCGCGCCCGAGGCCCATCCAAACCAAACCACACTGCTATCGGAAGCTCCAGTTCAACGATTTTCGCTAGCACCTGGGTAGTCTGGTTTGGATCGTCATTTAGCTGACCCACTTCGTTAGTAATAACCGGCTTTCCTGTCTCGGATCTCAGATACTCGACCGCCTCTTCCAAAGCCTGAGTATCTGCTACGTACCAATGGAAATTGATGAAGTCCGCATTAGACAATCGATAAGCCTCCAAGAGCGCCTTTCCCTTGCGAATCTGTTGTTGGGCTCGTTCCGATCCCAGCTGTCTTCGTAGGTCTTGTTCGATGCCTCTAGAGGCAAAATCCTCGGCCCGAGCCACCTCCCCTTTTTGCAGATAATTGTCGTAAACCAAGAGCGCGACGAGTGTGCTTACCAGCCCGCCGTTGGTACAGGACACTCCCTTTTTGTGAGAGATCTCGCAGGCCGCCTCAAGCTGTGCTGCGTACTGATCGGGCGTCCCAGCGTAAAACGTCGCAGAGCTCTCTTCGTTTTCCACCACCAGTAGCGCAGGAGAATAAGCATCAATAATCTCGGCTACCACCCGCTTGTACTTTTCCAAATCTGACGGGGGCCTCGTAGATTCTCGGCCCGAATTACGTACCGTCAAAACGAGCTTGGCCCCCGCTGCCAAAGCTGCATCGCACTCCGGGCATCGGCCATCCCATTGTTCGACAAACGCTGCCGCTGGACGTACAAAAACAACTCCAAGCTCTCGAAGCACTTCGCTTGCACGAGAAGACAACAAAACTCGGGAAGGAAGCATCACGCCAAAGGGATTGGTCGAACCCCCAGGCGCTGTAGGTGTCAAAGCCTCGGCGCCCCTAGGGCCACCGCCACGCTCGGCTCGTGGTGGATGTGAGCTAAGCCTCCCTGGGAGCGCGCAAGAGGCGCCCAGCAACAGGGCGAGGGCAGATAAGGAAGAGATGACTCGAAAACCCCGACCTCCCAAGCGCCATGACCCTGGAGAATTCGTCCGAGTTCCAGAATCTCTAGCAGCCACAGGAATCGTCGAAGGGGTTCGAAGGGAATGCGACGCGGGACAGACTCCGAGTGCTTCCTCCCCAGCTTTTCCAGAGTAGTACTCCTCTCTCAGGCAGCTACGGAGGGATACGCCTTTATGACCTTTTCGATCGTGTAGTAAAGGCGGGAGACCGCCCCTCGATCCAGTGGATTTCCCAAGTGTCCCGCCACTACCAAAAACCACGACATTATTCCCTTAGATCGCATCCCCACTTTTCCGAAGAGATCCAGTAACTTGGGCTTCCCTATCAGATAAGCGAAGAGTTGTGCAGCTTTATAGTAGGGACCGTAAAAATTCTGCAAAGTCCGGGCATACTCCGTCTGACACAAAGCCTTACCTCTTCGCTTCGAGTCGATGATCATCTCCGAAGCTATCTCTGCCATCTCTAGGGCATATCCGATTCCCTCACCGGTAAATGCATTAATCCCCGCAGCCGCATCCCCTATTGCTAGCCAATTAGCTCCGGCCTTTGGATCAATAGCTAGTCCCATTGGCAGCTTTCCGCCTTTCGGCTTTGATATTGCATCTTCGGGTAGGACTCCCCAATCCGGACCGATCGCCTCCACAAAAGTGTCTTGTAATCGCGCTGTGTTTACCTCCTTCCAGCCTTTATAAGAAGTCAGTAATCCCACCCCCACGTTGATCGAGCCATCCCCGAGAGGGAAAATCCACCCATAAGCAGGAAGGCGTTCGCCCCGGTGCGACAGGTCGAGCCGGGCCTCTATCCACGGATCGCGGTCTTTGGGGCTTTGGTAGTAGCCTCTCATCGCGATCCCCATTGGATAGGCACGATCCCGCACCGCTCCCAAAGCCCTCCCTATGCGGGACAGTGATCCATCGGCGACTACCAAAAACTCTGCCTCAATCGTTCTTTGCATCAAGGACTTTTTGTCCAACACGTGGACCCCTCTCAAAACCCCGTTTACAACCAACGGGCGTGTCGCTTCGTGTCCATCTAGCACCGCGGCACCACACTCTTTCGCGAACTGCGCGATATCCGAGTCGAGCATGCTTCGAGGGGATGTGAGTCCGAAACTCGGGTATACCGGGTGATCTGGCCAAGGAAGCTCTAGACGCTGACCGTATCCGATGGCCCTTAGTCCGATGACTTTGTGGTAAGACGAAAAGCGGTGCGAAAGGCCTAAGTCGTCGAGGGCTTTCACGGCTCGGGGAGTTATGCCATCCCCGCACACCTTCTCTCGGGGATACTCAAACTTCTCGAGAAGTACCGTGTCCAATCCTGCGTATGCAAGGCGCGCCGCAGTCGCTGCGCCGCCGGGACCACCCCCGACGACTACAACATCGGCAGTGTCCGGTACGAGAGACACCCGGCTCTCTCACTCCCTTAGGAGCTACTAGCAGCGGCAGCGGCTTCGCCGGCCAGAGACCTCTCGAATTGAACAACTGCCTGGATCTCGTCGGGTGAAAGGGTGTTACCAAAGGCAGGCATGACTCCCCTAGGAGGCCTGGCATTGGCTCCCCATCCCTGCGGAAAGGCTTGATTTCCTTTGGTGACAAACTCGATCTGAGCCGCAGCGGTTGGAAAATCCTCCAACAGAGTCGTGCCGTTGTTTTTGTTGAGCGGCCTACCGACTCCGCCTTCACCGTTTGGTCCATGACACGCCGCGCAGCGCTGGGCAAAAATCTGGGCGCCGTCGGGGCCTTGCTTCTTCGTACCCCCCGCGCCAGGCGAAGGAAGTGGCTTTCCATCACATGTCTGAAGCTGGCCATTGCCTCCCACTTTGAGAGTGCCAGCCTGTCCACACTGTACGCCGTGGGAAAACTGGGTCAGGTACAGGATCGAGACAATGGGTATTATGACGAACGCTAGCACAAGCCAGCCTGGAGCTCTAGAGGACGCAACCTCTTTTATCCCCGCCGCACTCTCCACCAACTCTTCGGGCGAGTATCCACCTGCAGCGGCTAAATCCGCGCTGGGAAACGGACTCCCAGCCTCGTCCACCTGCCCGCTAACAGCGACGCCAGGCTCCGGCTTTGGCGCAGCCTGCAGAGCTGTTTCCAAAGTAGTAGCAGGTGACGCAGCAGAAGGCTCGGGGGCAGGAGCTTCTGCCGAATCAGGCCGCGCCTCTGCCGCGGCTGGCGGCTCGGAGGAAGCTGCCTCTTGAGCCTCGGGCGACTCTTCTTCTACTGGCTCGACAGACTCGCCCTTTGCAGCCTTGGCTCTCGCCATAGCCTCTCGAGATCTCTTTAAGAGGTGTTCAGGAATTTCTACCATCGCCCTATTTCTCTATTGGTCTTGTTCGTTACCCGGTTTTCTCACTTGCTTGCCCATCTGCTACTTAAGCGACTGAAGATAAGCGACGAGATCTGCCATTTCCTCGTCGCTCAAGTGAGCAAAAGATGGCATCGTAGACCAGGGTCTGTCTTTGCGAGGATTACGCAAGTAATCAGCTAAGTCGTTGCGATTCTTAGCAATTTCCCTAACTCCAACTTGAGATAGGTCAGGACCAATGCGCTGGTATCCCAAAGCTACAGGGTCGTCGTAGGCATAATCGCCCGCCGTAGACGCAGGACCTAGGTAGGCGTCCGTCAGTATGGGGCGTACTTGTTGGGTGTGACAGGAGTAGCATCCTTGGGATATGTAGATCTTGCGGCCTCTATTTTCAGGCGTACCTGCGATCGCAGCAGACTTTCTCTGCTCGGCAACTGAAGAAGGTGTTTTATAAGAAGGGTCGGAGGAAGGACCCGCGACCGCAAGAGCCCATCCGAGTCCAATCACCAAAAGTGCCCCTATTACGATTGGGACAATGTTCTCGTAGCGAGTCCTACTGCCAGTCCCCGAAAGTTGACTTTCTTCTTCTCGATTGCCCAAATCTTCCATCTGTCAGTATCTCTTTATGAATGTTCGCACGAACTTTCTCTACCGATGTCTTCTTCCCCAAGGTAGCCTTTTTTCCCTAAGTATCCTTTTCCTAGCTAGCTCCCTTCGTTCGAGGCTTTCTCATCTAATGGGCAACGTGCCTTGTCGACGCTCTCACCCGCAGTCTGGTGCCGTATTCCGCGGCACTAGACCACAATCTAGAACCAAGTGCGGTAAAAGCTGCCGAACGGCCCCAAGCAAAAACTCCTCAGAACGGACCGCACCTACAGTACGAAAACCAAAATGTGAAATTCCAATCATGGATGCCCCGACACAACCAGAGCATCCGTATCATCCCTGGCCTCAGTCGGGGATGGGCCGGGGTGCGGCTCCCAGCGCGGATTCGTCCCTCCCCCTCCGCCGCCCCTAAAGCGAGAGGGTATGCCAGCTTCCTGTCCCTCAACTGCGTACCATCTGAAAAAGATCACAGCAAGATAGGTCCATATTACGAGTCCTCCTATCACTTTCATTACAAAGCCTGCCATCTGCTGATCCGACAAGACACTCACTCCATACAGCCTGGGCGCCTCACCATAAAAAGGAACTATGACGCCTTGCGCGAACGTAAAAAACGACGCCGGAACGGTTGGCAAAATCGATTGAACGAAGAGATAAAGCATTTGAGCCGGAGGCGATATACGCCGTATGCGAGGAGTAGGACTATAGACAGGAAGCCACATTATAAAAGCGCCTGCAATAATTAACAAATGCATGGACTGGTGAAACAAATTAGATCTACTCATGAGGTCAACCAGTAGTGGCCAGTGAGAGAGGGCTACGACCGAGTTGTAAGCGAGAGTCGCAGCGACAGGACGAGCAATCTTTCTTAACGCTTTCAGTACAGGGGTCGGTAATGCGCGCTCAATCAACCATGCGGGGGTACCCCATAACATAAATGGTGGTACCACGAGCATTAGCAAAATGTGTTGCACCATATGAGCGGAGTAGAGGTAACCGTCCGATATGTCATGGAGTGGCCACGTAGTTGCAAGGAACGCGACCCCCACTCCGCTCAAAAACAAAACCTTCTGACTTATCGTGGCTTTCAGCCTCGATATGCTTCCGAAGTAAGCAAGGCTAAAAAAGTAAAGAAGGCATATAAGGACCCAAAAAAGAATGGTCTCTAAGTGAAGATGAAAGGGCGGCAGGCCAACACTGGGTTGCTCCACCGCGAAAACCTCCTCACGCTTTTATAGTACCGAACATAGCTAAAACAGCTGCGTATATCGCAATAGCCGTGACTATTCCGACCAAGAAGAGGCGTCTGAATATAGGACTGTCAAATCGCAAGTGCATGTAAAAACCTGCTACCAGAGCAAATTTTGCCGCGCTTAGCGCTAAAAGAATGGGAACAATAACCTGTCTTACTCCTTCAAAATAAAACACCCACACCTCAAGCAGTGTAACGACGCCCAGCACTACTGCAACTAAAACGTAAATGCCGGGCCCAGGATGTGACCGCTCCCTGGAGTGACGATGGGACTCTGCTACCACAGCAGAACCCGCACCCCCAGACTGAGTTCCCAACTGCGCCATCTATAAATGCTCCCTCAAGGAATCAAGTAAACGACCGTAAAAATCACTATCCACACTACATCGACAAAATGCCAGTACAAACCCACCAATTCTACTGTTTCTGCATGCTCGCTATTCAGCCGTCCCAGCAATGATGCGCCGAAAAGAGTCAAAAGCATTATGATACCCACGGTGACGTGAACACCATGGAAACCTGTCAGAACATAGAAGCTCGTCCCAAAGAGATTCGTGGAAAGCTTCAGCCCCTCGTGAACGAAGGTAGTGAACTCGTAAACCTGCCCGGAAATAAAGGTCATTCCCAAGGCAGCTGTGGTTAGCAGCCATATGCGCGTCTGACGTTGATCTCCTCGCTGAATTGCGGATAGTGCTAGTACCATTGTTAGTGAGGATGCTAGAAGAACAAACGACGAAACCGAAGTGTAGGGAATGTCATAAATCTCGTGCGGCTTTGGCCCTGTAATGCTTCGGCCCTTGTATAAAAGATACGTGGATATGAGCGCACCGAAAAGCAAGCATTCGGAACCTAAAAAAGCCCACATGGCGAGCTTTTTATTTGAAAGACCCGTATAGGTCGCTTCTTCGACAGGATGAAGCGCTTCTATTTCTTCGTCAATGTGAGTTTGAAGAGTTGCTGTGTCTTCTGTCATATCCAATCACTCCGCAACAGGCTCTAACGCCCAGCCATAAAGACCTGTCACTGAAACCAATCCGCCGAATATTGCCAGTGGAATCCAATAGAGCAAACCGAATGCAATCAGTGGTAAACCTAGCGCTGCGACAAGTGGAAAGTAAGAAGGCGACGGCATATGAATGTGCAAGTCCTGTGAGTGTCCGTGCTGGTCATCCTTTTCTGAAACCTCGAGGTTGTTTTCACCATCGTCTGCTCCCTGTACCACCCGTACCGCGCTCTCGTCTTCAGTGACAGCATACTTCTTATAGAAAAAGTCGTCTCTTGACTCGATCACAGGAATCTCTGCGAAGTTGTACTCCGGTGGCGGCGACGGAATCGTCCACTCGATTGTCCTGCCATCCCACGGATCCGAGCCAGCTTTCACCCCGCGTTTAGCCGAGTAAAGCACGTTCACTATAAAGACAAATATTGACGAAGCTATTACAAATGCTCCGACTGTCGAAACTATGTTCCATAAATTCCAACCCATTTCTGGAGAGTATGTATAGATTCTCCGAGGCATACCTTGCAGCCCCAAAAAGTGCATAGGAAAGAAAGTTAGGTTGAACCCAATAAACTGAAGCCAAAAGTGAAGCTTACCAACCCGCTCGTTTAGTAGCCGTCCCGTAACCTTCGGCATCCAGTAATAAATCCCAGAAAATATACCAAACAGTGCTCCGCCGAAAAGAACATAGTGGAAGTGGGCAACAACATAGTAGGTGTCAGTTTGCTGAAGATCTGCTGCTGAAAGGGAGTGTGTGACCCCACTCAAGCCACCGATTACAAACATTGCTATAAAGCCCAACGCAAACAACATTGCAGTTGTCAAACGTAGTCTTCCGCCCCATATAGTTCCGAGCCAGTTAAAGATTTTCACACCAGTTGGAACCGCAATAAGCATGGTGGAAAGCGAAAAAGCAGTCACTGCTACTGGACCCAGTCCTACGGCGAACATGTGGTGTACCCACACCCCCCAGCCGATAAATCCGATCGCGATGCCAGAAAATATGACAAACGGATATCCAAACAGCGGCTTCTTTGAGAAAGTAGGAAGGACCTCAGACACGATTCCCATGGCCGGTAGCACCAAGATATACACTTCTGGATGACCGAACAGCCAGAAAAGGTGCTGCCAGAGCACCGGATCTCCTCCAGCTGCGACATTGAAGAAGTTTGCGCCGTACATGCGGTCAAACATCAACATAAACAAGGCCACCGCGATAACTGGCATAGCGAACAATGTCAGAAAGGCAACCACCAGCGTCATCCAAACGAATGCGGGCATCCGCATCAGAGTCATGCCAGGCGCTCGCAAGTTGATAATGGTGACTATGAAATTGACCGCGGACGCTATCGAGGCAATACCGAGGATTTGAATGCCCAGTACCCAAAAATCTATTCCATGGCCTGGCGAATAGTGGCTGGTGAGATTTGCGTATCCGAACCAACCGCCATCTGGAGCCCCACCGAAGAAGAACGAGGCGTTGAGAAACAGTCCTCCCAACAAAAACACCCAATAGCTAAATGCATTTAGTCTTGGAAACGCAACATCTCTTGCGCCAATCATCAAAGGAACGAGGTAATTAAAGAACGCGGAGGAAAGTGGCATCACAACAAGAAAAACCATAGTGGTACCGTGCATGGTGAAAAGGCGATTGTATGTTTCCGCGCTTACAACGCTAGCTTCGGGATGCGCCAGCTGAAGACGGATGATCAGAGCCTCAATCCCGCCGACGATGAAGAATAAAATCGCGGTTGCTCCATAGAGTATCCCTATCCTTTTGTGGTCGACAGTGGTCAGCCAGCCAACCAACCCTTCTTTCGTTCGAGGCCTTGAAAATATGCCGGCTGTTCTAGTTCTAGGTAATGTCGCTACAGCCATATCGTTACCTCGCTACAATCTCAAGCTCTCCCGGTCGAGGAGTAAACCGAAACGAGTGTGTCGTTTGGGCTGGAACCCGACCGGCTCGCCGACAGACAGCACACTCCTCACTCCAGGCTTCGCAGATATGCCACTAAGCTTTCAATCTCAGCCTGCGACAATCCTAGTTTAGGCATCTTTGCACCCGGCTTGACTCCAGGGGGATTGTGCAGCCAAGCAGATAGGTTCTCGTCGTTGACTTCGAACAGCGAGCCCGCGAATGTCGAGCGGCTTGCAAAGTGGGTCAGATCGGGTCCCACCCGACCTTGAGCATTTGTTCCTGCAATCGTGTGGCAGCCTATGCACGCGCCGGTCTCGAAAATTCTCTTTCCGTCTGCTGCCTTGGTTCCCTCAGGCGGAATCCGGGCGGGCTGTTTCTGCCTCTCTACCCATTCCCGGAAATCGGGCTCGTTCTGAACAACGGCTCTAAGACGCATGTTTGCATGTGACATGCCGCAGAACTCGGCGCATTGTCCGTAGAGAGGTTCGCTTTCTGGCTGGTCTGCCTTTATTACAATTGTGCGCTCCTGCCCAGGGAACACGTCTTGCTTTCCTGCTAACTTCGGAATCCAAAAGCTGTGCACGACATCGACAGAGGTCAGCGTCAATTTCACTTCCCGGCCTGCTGGAATGTGGATTTCATTGGCAGTCCTAATTCCTTCCTTCACATACTCGTACTCCCACCACCACTGGTGGGCAATCACTTTGACGTCTAGGAAATCAGCTTCACGGGGAGGGCTATGTTGTTTCCAAATCAGGCGCACATTAGGAACAGCAACAACAATCAGGATCAGAAAAGGAATAATCGTCCAAACAATCTCCAAACGGGTGTGCCCATGAATTTGCTTCGGAGCCGTACCTTCGGTCCGGGGATCTCCCTTGTCTCGAAAGCGAAACACCGCCACCAAAAGTATCGTTTGAACCACAATAAAGATGATTCCGGCTACGACAAGCACCGGAACCATAAGATTTACGATGTCTCTTGCGCCTTCGCCGGATGGCTGCATCCAGTTCTGTGGCATTCGCTCAGCGCAAGAAGTCAATCCAAGCGCCAGACCTGCCACCGACCAGAGCGGCAGCCATTTTGTTGCTTGAAGACAAGGTCTTTGGGAAATGTAGCCGCGTCTTGTAATTTTTTTCTTGCTCCCTACCATCATCGCCACATCGCAAAAACTATCAGAAACATCCGACACATCGCCTCACACGCGCATCGGCTTGCTAGCCGAATAAATAGATTCAATTTCACCTCATGCGACTCGGAAAATCCCTTTCATCGTGGGATGGACATCGCAGAAAAAGTAATAGGTACCCTGTTCGGATGGCGCGACGAAACTATATGTGATGGAGCCCTGACCTTGTAACGACCCCTGAAACACCGGATTCTTCATTTGTTCATCTCTGTAGACTGAAAAATTGTGTTCGAGTGGATCTTTGTTTTCGAATGCCAAAGACACTGCAGCCCCAGCGGGTACCTCAAGCGATGACTTATCGAAAGCAATGTTCTGGGCGGTCAAAGAGACAGTCACTGATGTCCCCGCAGCTGTTTCGCCAGAAGCCACTTCTTCAGCTGCCTTTAGCCTCCACTGGGCGAAGGCTCCTCCTCCTACAACTGCAAGCACTCCAACTATAAGAACTCCTGCTGCCACACCCGAACTGAGGCGCCGCCCAGCCGCTAGAAGCGAGGCGACACCGAGGACCACACCGGCCATAGCCAGCGCCACAGCCGTCGCGTGTGCTTTGGATCCATACCGTTGGACAGCTAGGAGAATCCGAGAAGCGGAATATACGACCACAACTACCGTGGCTGCCGAAGCCAGCGGAAGCATGACAGGCTCCACTAATCGCCGGCGGGCTTCTTCGGGCACTACCTCCGCTTGCGGGCGAACACTGGCAGCCTCCTCGGGAAGACTGACCGTCTCGACAAATCCAGGCTCTCCTCCGATGAGAGTCTTAATGCCGTTAGAGAGTGCTGAAACCGCAGACACTGCCATCGCTGCCCACCCAAGGGTTGCCATACCCGCGAACCACCTCTGGGGGCCAGCTATCGTCTCCCACGCCTTCCCCGAGGAAACCGGAAAAGCCTGTGCCGCACCCGAATTGGCCAGGAATCCCTGCACAGCACCGCCAACGATCTCGGCGATCGCTACCGTGAGGAGGCCCGCCACAAAAAGTCCGAGCTGCCAGTCGATCACCCGAGGATATCCCCAAAGGCGACCGGTAATTCTAGGCAATGCAAAGTATGCACATCCGAACAGCCACGACCCGACTACACCGAAAAGCAAAACCCTTTCTATTCCGTACCCGGCGCCTGTCAGTCCAGTGATTTGGTTTACCGAGCGCAGGACTGAAATCGGAAGCAAAACGGTGTACAGCAATAGCAATACAACTCCAGTGGTCATCCAGCGAACAACGGGGGACGTTGCCACTTGAGGCCACGTTCCTTTGAGACTCTTGGTAACGTTCGCGACCGTTGCGAGAAGGGGAACGGTAGCCGAGATAGCAAAAGCAATGGAAACACTTTGGTAGGCTCCAGAAGCGGGGGAGAAAACAAGACGAGCGCCGCCAGCAAGCCCCCAGAAGATTGCAAATCCCCACAACGAGAGCTGGGCAAGCCTGCGCGAGTATAGAGGGCACCCCGTCTCTTTCGGGAGCACATAGTAGGCAACACCCGTCCCCACAACAAAGAGCCAAAGCCCTAGTACGTACTGAGCAACAAAGGCTCCTTGGATCGCCTGACCAATACCCGCATAGATAGGAAGCGACCCAAGAGTGAGAGCAGCGGGGAGCCACATTAGAGCCGCCACAAAGTACCACAGAGAAGGGTAGAGCCGCTGCTCCACGCGGGTAAGAATCGACAACATCACGCTCACCAGGACCACGAGACTAGAGGCGGCCATCGCCAAATGCAACGGAGCCGGATACTCGAGAAGCCACAAGGGTCTTCCAAATCCCGCAGCAACTGTCAGTGCTCCGACTCCAACCAGCCCTGCCCAGGCAAGAGCGTTGAGAGCGAGTATTTCCCCAAAGCGTAGCGGGGTTCCTGTAAGACGCGGGACTATGTACAGAATGGCCCCGAAAGCCGCAGATGATAACCATCCGTAAACGGCGATGTTCCAAGCGACAGGAAGGAGGTTGCCGTGGGGAGCTAACTTTGCATTAGCTTCGGCTAGGCTAACAACTCCGGGAGACATCACTGAAGCAGCCCACACGAACCCCGCGAGGCATGCACCGAGAAAAAACACTCCCGACACAACGAAGTACAGACGGGATGCGAGGTCTCCCTTTGAGCTTTCCAGCTGAGCGGAGCTCCTCGACCGTTCGTCAGTTCTCACGGGTGTGGCTTCAGTTGCAGTCTCTTGTGTGAGAGTCGCTGTCACGTGATTCCTTCGAGCGATCTACGTCTATTCGACGTCTATTCGATGTCTACGACTACTGGCGGATATTTTGGGCTTCTTGACGAGGAAACGTCAAAGCTGCCCATTGAGTCCTCGTACAGCACCAGGGATCGACTCACACTCCCGCATAAGAGTGAAGGCCGGCTATCCATAAATTAACAGCGAATGTGTTGAAGATGATCGCGGCGCCCCCCACGATCGCTAACACCGCTGCGCCCTGTCCTCTCCAACCCCGTGTAGCTCGTGCATGAAGATAGGTCGCAAATATCATCCACACGATAAATGACCAAACCTCTTTTGGATCCCAACCCCAGTAGCGCCCCCATGCTTGCTCGCCCCAGATCGCTCCTGCAATAACTCCGAGAGTCCAGATTGGAAACGCCACCATTACGAGTCGATATGCGAGCTGATCCAGCTTGCTAGAAGAAGGAAGGCGCGCCACGATTCCAGTCGCCCTGGACTCTCCCGTGCTCAAGGGAGCAACACGCCCTGCGGCAGTGGCTGTCATCGCGCCAGGGCCTTCGCGTCGTACAGAGCTCCCGCCGGTCTCCGCCAGGACTTCTTCCAACTCGCCTCGGCCCAATCTCGCCTCCCTGATCTTTTCGGAGTCTAAAACATGCTCTGGGATTTCATGGTCGATCATCAGTGGCTCTGTTTGATGTAGGCCATGCTTGTTCTCCCAGCCGAGACGGATTAGATACAGCACAGAAACGACCGATGCCAAAAGGAGAATGCCCGCCCCACTCATGACCAAGAAAACGTGGAAGAGAAGCCAGTTGGAGCGAAGTGCGGGTTGGAGTGGTCCAGGTTCTGCGTAGAGAACCCATCCCACGCCCATCCATACTGCTACGCCCGATAAAACAAATCCCCCTATATAAGCGGCCTCGAATCTCTTGGCCACTGCTAGATAAGCAGCTACCATCACGAACGAAGAAGCCATCGAAAACTCGTACATGTTTCCCCATGGCGGCCGGCCAGCGGCCATTGCTCTAGTAGCCAAGGCAGCTAGATGGGACGTGGCGCCGATGCTGGTCACGACAAGAGCGACCGATCTCAGCAGCTTCGAGTTCCAAGCAAGGCTTGCAAAATGAACCCCGACAGCTAGTAGGTACAAAGAGACGGCGACAACGAATGCAGTGTTAGATAGGGAGCTGAATGTCGCTTTTGGACCGCTGAGTATCATCCTAATTCCGCTCCTACTAGCAAACCATCATCGCTTTCCACACCCGCGCGGTGCCGACTCTTAAAACGGTGTCAATCCAATAGCCTACCCCGACCGAACGAGATCTCTTCGCTAGCTAATGCAACAACGCTTTCCGCTTCCTGAAACAGCATCAGAGATTGCATTTACAACAGCGTCAAACTCGGCCTCGAATAACTCTCTTCGCTGAAAGGCCTTTCCCCGAATCTCCACTGAGGCGCCTGATCGCTCACTATCTACAGGTTCTGAAGAGGTACTTGAGGGCCTGCGGGGGCTAAC
Organism: Acidimicrobiia bacterium; assembly: GCA_040289475.1. NCBI lineage: Bacteria > Bacillati > Actinomycetota > Acidimicrobiia > Acidimicrobiia bacterium. The sequence continues at coordinate 57,717 of PSLF01000001.1, forward strand.
CTCTACCCAAATTCTTCTGCGCCACGAGTAGAGTGCAGGAAACAACGATATAAACACTGCGGCGCCGGCAACCGCAGCAACCGAGGCCCCCCAAGTGTCCGAGCGCACCTGGAAGACCGAGTATCGGCGGAGCGACAACAGCTGCAGCCGCAAACCTCCGCTAAGCTCGACAGAGTCGCCGATTTTGTCATTGGAGTGTCCTGGAAAAGTGGCAAAGGTTTGGTCGACCTCACTCAGTAGGCGCTTGTCGAGCCTGTAGACATTCTGAGGTCTGTCGAGACCTAAATCACCCCGGTACTCCGTGACAAGAACTAGGGGCCGGTTGGCCTCGTCTCCCACAGTGATGATGTCCAAGGCACCGCGCTGCGATGCTTCCGGGGCATCCGGATTCGTAGCTCTGTAAGGCACGAGCCTAAAGTCCGGAAAAAGACGCAACTCTATGCCGGCCTGCCCCCCCGACGCAGATGGAAGCTTAATTGCGCCCACGACGCCTGTCGGAGGGCTTGGCCCCGAACTCCTGTCCTCCGCAAAAAAGAGAACTGGCCCTTCAAACAGAACCTTGTCGCCCTCGGTAACCTTTGCGTCCGCAGCCCAGCCGTACGACGCCTGATAAATCTTTACGCCGCCATAGTTCAGTGGCTTGTTCACCCGGATATAGTCCTGGCGCTTTATCCCCGATCGCTCGTCTTCCAGGGTCACAGTCGAGGTGAAGTTTTCGGGGCTTCCGTCGGGCCGATAGCGAACATCGAAATCTTCCAGAGTCAAATAAAAGTTGCGATGCGGATTGACCAAGGATGCGAAGCGCCCTTGCGAGTAGTCATCGAAGGTCACCTGTCCCCCCTCGTACCACCTGTGTCCCTCCACGATAGCTACATATCCTTCGAACTTGGTCGCCACTGTTAAAGCTCCAGCCAAAAACACGCCGAAGAGAGCCCAATGGAAGGCTAGGCTTCCGGCCTCTCGCCACCATCCCTTCTCGGCGATCAATTGGAAGCGCCCGTTTTGAGGAGATACCCTCCAGCGCGCTCTAGAAAGCGCTGACCGCACTAGCGACAGCGCCTCCTCTGGATTCCTCGCGGTTTCGATCCGCCTCGAAAAGCTCAGGCTCGGGATTGAGCCTTCAGATGGGGGTTGTTTCAACGACCGGTGATAGTCGACCAGGGCGCGCGTGCGCGGCAGTAGACACAAAAACAACACGAAGAGCAGCATTCCGACAAGAAAAAGGAACCACCAAGACGTAAAAACCTCGAACAGCATGAGCCGGTCGAAGACCGTTCCCCAGAAGGGATGGTCCGCTACGAATTTCGACACCCTCGAGGCAGAGTTGTTCTTTTGCGGAACCAGGCTACCAACCACCGATGCGGCTGCTACCGCGAGCAGTAGCCAGATTGCGGTTCTCATCGACCGAAGCCGAGCCCATCCCGTGTAGCGGTGCAGAGCTCTGGGCGGCTCTGGGGGCACTGTCGAAAAATCCTGCATACCGCTCCCCTCGAGACGCTTTTCCGTCCGAGTTGCGGTGCGGACCTCAACTACGCGTGAAATCCCGAGCTGGTTGAGTTTTTCGTTTCCGTTTACGTCGGTCACGAAATCAGAAGTTGTCATGCCATACCTAGCATGCAGTCGAGGTCTTGACGGGTGAGTACCCCCACAAACCTTCCTACGAGCTGTCCATCCGGGGCCACTACAAAAGTTGCAGGAGGACTAGTAACGCCCCACGCGGCGGCTATCGTGGCTTCCTTGTCATATATATGGGGATAAGAAAGGTTGAACTCCTTGACGAACGCAAGTGCTTGAGCTCGCTCATCCCGTATGTCTATGCCGAGAAAGCTCACGGTGGCCGAAAGTTCACCCCAAGCTTTCGATAGGGTCCTAGATTCTTCGCGACAAGGAGCACACCACGATCCCCAAAAGTTCACTACGACTGCCCGGCCCCTCATGCTATCCACGTCCACCCTGACCTGAGATGACAGGTCCTCTCCCACAGCAGCTGGGGCTCTCTTCTGCTCGAGAAATACGCGGCCTTCGCATGCAGTGGCTGTGCGGGCAGTGCACGAGGCAGCCACGAGCAGCACAACTCCATACCTCGCAAACCACGACGCTGTGGTTTTCCAATAGCTACGAAACACAGCTTTTGCGACCGAGTTCGAATGCTTTGCGGTCCCCAAGCCCGGCGTACCGCTAGACCCTGTACAGATGAACGGAATCGATGAAAAACGTGGCATCTCCGGAAAAGCTCGGCGGGTCGCGCAATTATTCGGTCGCTATCATCGGCCGCTTATACCCAGTCGTGACCCCTTGCTGTCGCGAGATCCCATGACTTAATGTTCAGCGGCTTTGAAAACAGCGTTGCAGAAGAGTCTACAATGTGAGCAGTTTCACAAGCCAAGAGGCCAGGGGCAGCTTTGCCCCGTTCCCTCAAAGCAGCCCTGTCCCAGAGAAACTAGGGAATTCGTCGCAGTGGAAAGGCGGCGCTGGGAAGCGGGTACCATGCCCGAATTCGGAATCGAGGAGCGCAAGTGGTGGGCAGTGCAGATAAAAGTTGGTCATTCGCAATTCTGTCAGCATGGGTCGCTTTTGCAGTCTTGGTTCTCGCTTTCGGCGTGATACCGAGCGAGTTCATTGGGTGGTTTAACAAGCGGTGGAATGACCCGAACCTCCAGAGGTTTATTCGCGATCCGATCGTTGTGGGATATCACATTGTGGTTTTTGGGGCAATGATCGTGGGAGCTGTGAAATACCAGGAGTGGCGGGAACGTAAAGTAAAAGAAGAACCGGGAGCAAAAGAGCCGGAACGCAAGGGGCCGCGATCGTGGTTTGGACGACCGCTAGCGAGATCCAGAGGATAAGGACCGGAGTGAAATGCCGCAGAATGTGATCACGGGGTTGCCTGACCACTTCGGCGATTACAAGCTGAAGCTGGTCGAGCCCGACGAGGTCCAAAAGGCTGTCAGGCCCAAGCAATTTCTTCACATTGACCAAGAAGAGTGCATTTTGTGCGAGGGATGCGTCGATATCTGCCCGTGGCGCTGTATCCACATGTTGAGTACCTCTACAATCGAAGAGGCCGAGGGGGTCGAGAAACCCGGCGAGGATCCGGACGATCACGTTGTTTTTGTCGTGGACGAGGACGAGTGCACCAGATGCGCCCTTTGCGTTGACCGCTGTCCTACCGGCGTGATTATCTTGGGCAAGCTAGGGCCGGAGGCAAGAGGGGACTCGCACGAGCGAACACAAAGGCACGGATACGCCTACGGAGTTCGCTTCTAAATTTTCTCGTTACTATCGCTCACATAGCAGGAGGTACGAGCTTGGCAGGGCCCAACGGAAACGGCGGCGCCGCAGGAAAGCTAAAGGAGACGGTCACCACGCTCGTAGAGCGTGTCCAGGGAAGTCAAGTCTGGACCTCTATCTTTAGGCCCGGCTCTATCTTTGCCAAGGGTTACTCGGATACGCCGAGAAACCGCTCTTACGTGATAATGAACTCTCTCGTATACCATCTGCACCCCGTCAAGGTGAAGCGTCACGGAGTGAAGGTGTCTTACACTCTGTGTCTGGGTGGGCTGTCTTTCTTTCTTTTTATCGTTCTGACCGTGACCGGAATTTTCTTGATGTTTGTCTATCGGCCTACAGAAGCAAATGCGTACCCCGACATGCAAGCGATGATGACCTCTGTAGCATTCGGGACGCTGGTTCGCAATATGCACCGGTGGGGAGCACACCTCATGGTATTGAGCGTTTTCTTACACATGGCTAGGGTGTTCTACCATGGAGCCTACAAGCCTCCACGCGAGTTCAACTGGGTTGTAGGCGTCAACCTCTTAGTCCTCACCTTACTTTTGTCGTTCACTGGTTACTTACTGCCCTGGGATCAGCTGAGCTTATGGGCCGTGACCGTGGGGACCAACATGATGGGTTATACGCCAGTTTTTGGACGCGAAGTACGGTTTGTACTATTGGGATCTACAGAAGTGTCTGCAAACACACTTCTGCGCTGGTACGTGTTGCACGTGATCATGTTTCCGTTTGTGACCGCCATTTTTATGGGCATCCACTTCTGGCGAGTACGAAAGGATGGAGGAATCTCGGGACCCCTTTGATGATGGCTGATCCCGGAGACGAAACCGATGGTCGAAATTCCAGAGCATCTACTACAGCGCTCTAGGGAGGCGATGGCTAGGGCCAAGGCCAAAAAGGGTGAGGCCCAACCAGAATCTGGCCCGGAGCCGGCAGAGGCTAAAGCTGAAGCCACACCGCCCCAGCACTCGGAGGACGAGGCGGGTACGGTAGCTACACCCCAGAAACCTGCGACAGAGGCGGCTCCTGCTCCGGCTCCTGCTCCTGCTCCGGCTGCGGCTCCTGCTCCTGCTCCTGCTGCTACTGCCACAGCCGTAGCTACCCGCCCTACTCCCTCAAAGCCTAAAACTGCGTCAGAGGCGAAGCCGCCGCAGAAGACACATACTCACCGGCTGCTAACCGTAGTCAAGTCAGGGTCCATCCAGCAGACGAAACCGGAAGCCGTCGACAAAGTAAACGTGTGGCCACACCTCCTTGCGATCGAGTTTTTAGCAGCGTTAGCGTGTCTCGTATTTCTCGTGGTATTCAGCATCTTTGTAAATGCCCCGCTCTTGGCGGAGGCCAATTACAACCTAACGCCCAACCCCTCAAAGGCCCCGTGGTACTTCCTGGGCTTGCAGGAGCTGCTCGCATACTTCGACCCGATGGTTGCTGGGGTCACAATTCCGGGAATGGGCATTTTTTGGCTGATGGTCACACCATACATAGACAAGAATCCCAGTACCGACCCCAACCACCGGAAATTCGCGATAGCGCTATTCACGTATTTCCTAATGTTCTGGGCCGTCCTCGTGATCATCGGTTGCTTCTTTAGAGGTCCCGGGTACAACTTTGTCTTCCCCTGGACACAAGGACTGTTCTTCGAGCTATGACACCCCAACAAGTTCTCGTCATCGCTATACCCGTGATAGGGGCAGTATTCGTTCTTTTCGTAGTGCTCGTTGCTACTTCCCGACGACGCCGCGCGGATGAACGAGGGAGTGAAGATCTCACCGAGCGCTTTGCTGCCGCGCTTGATGCGGTACCCGGAGGATTTGTCGAGGAAGAGGATGCGGCGTCTCGCACATCTGTTCCCTCCTCAAGCTCGGAGACGCCACCAGGTCAGGGGCCAAAAGAAAAAGTGACACCAATGGCAACTGCTCTCCTGACAGAAGCACCTTCCCCTCCGCTTCAATTCGGAGAGAAGCCTTCTGGGGACGGACACAAGTCGACCGAAGTCGAAATCGTCGAGCCGAAGATCAAGCTAAGACCCATTCAGCCAGCTGCTGACGAAGAAGTCGAGGGCATGACGAGGCGGCAGGTACTCAACCGAGGTATTCTGCTAACCCTGGGTGCATCGCTCACATCGTTCGGTGGGGCAGTCATAGCCTTCTTGTGGCCCCGGCTATCCGGCGGCTTTGGATCCGTGATCGCTGCCGGCAACATGGACGAGATAAAAAGCACTATCAAGGCAAACCGGGAGCCCTTTTACAGTGCAGCCGGCCGCTTCTACCTGATGACGTATGAGACGAATCTTGACGACGCCACCGGAGAAAGTATCTATCCCAAAGCCTTTACTGATTACAAACAGGCTGGACTGATCGCCATGTACCAGAAGTGCCCGCACTTGGGGTGTAAGGTTCCGTGGTGTAAGTCGTCTCAGTGGTTCGAGTGTCCTTGCCATGGATCGAAGTACAACGCAGCAGGCGAGTGGCAAGGTGGGCCTGCTCCGAGAGGAATGTGGCACTTCCCTATAAAGGTTCAGGGCGGAACGGTAATGGTTGACACAGGCAAGCAGATCACCGGCGCCCCAAAGGGTACCAACACGCCGGTCGATCCGTTGCCCAAGGGTCCTCACTGTGTCGGGATCTAGAAAGGTCTGCATCTGGTGAGTTCTCCGCTACTCCTGATCGTCGCAGGCGCGCTGATACTGGCCGCAGCCATTCTGTTCTTCTTCTACACGGGCACGGAACCAGCGCGGCCTAAAAAAGAGATTCCGGCGAACAAGAAGCCTTACTACGACGACGAGACCCTTGAAGGCCCGGTCCTCAACAAAGTCCTCGGATGGTCTCTTGTATGCGCTTTTGTCATAGCCATGGCCCTACCCCTCTATTGGGTCACCGAGCCGCAGAGACAAGTGAGCTTTGCAAAGCGATACAACAAACAATCGATCGAGAGAGGTGCTGCATACTTCTCGGATCCGAAAGTAAATCCGCAAGGATATGGGTGCGCAGTGTGCCACGGAGGCGTACAGGGCGGGTCGGTCCGATATTTCCTCCAAACAGGACCGGATGCCGGGCGAGAGGTGGTGTGGCAAGCACCTTCATTGGATGACGTCTTCTACCGATTTTCGCGAGCCCAAGTGCATGACATCTTGGTGTATGGAAGGCCAAATACTCCTATGCCAGCGTGGGGGTTGGAAGGAGGAGGACCCCTCACATCTCAGATGTTGGAAGATGTGATCAACTACTTGGAGTCGGTACAAGTAAGCCCCCAGGAGGCTGCCCAAAAAGCCGGGAGTGGACTAGGTCTATCGGGTCAGGAGCTGTTCAACCGCAACTGCGCCCGGTGTCATACGCAAGGCTGGGGCTACCGGTACCCTGACCTAACAACCGACCGTCCAGTTACTATGGGGCCTCCAGGAGGCGGTGCCTTCGGGCCAGCGATAAACAACGGGAGAAGCATACGCCAGTTTCCCGACCCCGCGCTGCAGATCAAGTTCATCAGCGACGGCAGCGTGTACGGCAAGCCTTATGGATCCAATGGAATCGGTTCAGGGAGAATGCCGGGCTTCGGGAAGATCCTCACAGAGGAAGAAATCGCCCGCATAGTCGAGTACGAACGAAGCCTTTAGCTACCACAGGAGCTCCGGAATGATACCCACTCTTGCGATACTTCTCGCGACAGAAGCAGGACCGAAGCTCTCGAAAACGGCTATTTTCTTCAGAGGGGTAATCGCAGTCATCATCGGTCTGGTAGTTTTTGTCGGAAGTGTATGGCTGGTAGTCGGCACGAACATCGGGGCCCGCAAGGGACTTTTTGTCGTCCTTGCAGCGTTTGCAGGATTCGTGGTGATTCTGTCGCTGTTGTGGTTTCGATATCCCCAGCAAGCTCCAAAACCAGAAGGCCCAGTTTGCCTCGGAGGACGCGTCAACCCGGACTTTCTAGCGAACGGCGGCGCGCCCGACCAAGCCAAAGTCGACGTGGAAGTCAAGCAAGACGGCAAAGTTGTGCAGGTTTCTATTCCGGCCTGCACTAGTGGGATGGTTGTCACTAAATACTTCTATCCAACGATCTTCATGACGGGTGCCCTCCTGGTTATGCTCGTATCCCTGGGAATCATTCGAAGGATCGAGATCTCAGAAGGACTTGCCGAATAGGCAGAAGCCTCAGTTGGTTGAACTAGCGATCCTGGCAGCTGCGATAGCTGCGGAATGTGCGGAGTCGATCATCTTCTCGAGTTCGTCTCTTTCGTGCGCCACGCTCACGAACATGGACTCCATCGGGGAGGGTGGCAGAAGGACTCCCCTGTCAAGCATCTCAATGAAGAAGGTCTTGTACGCACAAGCATCGCATGCCTTTGCGGTACGGTAGTCAGAAGGGGGAGCGTCTTTGAAGAAAATTGACATCAGGGTTCCGCAAGTCTGTATCGCCACGGGAAGGCCCGCTTCTTCGAAGATCGGCTCGAGCTCATTCGCCAGAAGAGAAACCCGTCCTTCTAACATGGTGTAGACTGCTGGGTCGAGATTGTCCAGGACCGCTATCGCCGCTGCTACCGCGACAGGATTGCCAGCTAAGGTACCTGCCTGGTAAACGGGTCCTAACGGCGCCAGAGCATCCATGATCTCGGCTCGACCTCCCAGAGCCGCTATTGGGAAACCGCCACCCAAAACCTTTCCCAAGGTCGTCAAATCGGGCATGACATTGAACTTGTCCTGCGCTCCGCCTCTTCCCAGGCGAAATCCCGTTATCACCTCATCGAAAATGAGGAGTGCTCCGTGTTGCGACGTGACTCTTCGGAGCGTCTCCAAAAAGCCCTCAGCAGGCGGGATCAAACCCATATTTGCTGCTACCGGCTCGACTATCACAGCGGCAATCAGTTCTCCATCGCTCAAGAACAGTTGTTCCACTGCCTCTTCGTCGTTGTAGGGAAGTACGACTGTGTCGGCCACCGATCCCTTGGGGACTCCTGCAGAACCCGCTAAGCCAAGCGTGGCGACGCCCGAGCCGGCACTCGCAAGAAGCGCGTCGGAGTGACCGTGATAGCATCCCTCGAACTTCACTATGAGGTCTCGATTGGTAAAGCCCCGAGACAGACGCACAGCGGTCATTGTCGCTTCGGTTCCCGAGTTAACTAGTCGTACCTTTTCTACCGACGGCACCATCTCAACTATCCGCTCAGCAAGTTCTACCTCCCCCTCGGTCAATAGTCCGAAAGAGGTGCCGTTAGAAATCGCTCTGGTTGCGGCTTCGATGATAGGGGGGTAGGCGTGCCCAAAGATCAAAGCGCCCCATGATTGCACAAAGTCGATGTATTTCTTGCCGTTGACATCGAAGAGGTACGCGCCTCTGCCGTGAGCAGCAACCAAAGGATCCGACCCTACAGCTGCAAACGACCTCACCGGAGAGTTAACTCCTCCTGGCAGCGTCACAACAGCGCGCTGAATAAGGGGGTGTCGATTTAGACTCTGTTTCCCCGTATCACTCAACCCAGAGCCCTCGCTGCATCTACAGCGAAGTAAGTGAGGATAACGTCGGCTCCCGCCCGTTTTATACATAACAACGACTCGAGCATTGCGCTCGGCAAATCGAAACATCCTCGCTCTGCTGCAAATACCAACGAAGCGTACTCACCCGAAACTTGATAAGCCGCAACCGGAAGCGTTGTTGCTTGCTTTACCGACGCCACGATGTCGAGATAGAAACTGGCAGGTTTTACCATCAAGATGTCAGCTCCTTCCTCTTCATCCAGAAGAGATTCCCGCATTGCTTCTCGGGCGTTCGCAGGATCCAGCTGATATGAACTTCGGTCACCGAAACGGGGTGCACACTCTGCGGCATCTCTGAATGGTCCGTACAAAGTAGATGCGAACTTGGACGAGTAAGCCATGATCGCCACGTCGGAGTATCCAGCAGAGTCCAGGGCTTCTCGTACGGCAGAGACTTGCCCGTCCATCATCCCTGAGGGAGCTACAATGTCAGCCCCCGCCGCGGCTTGCGAGACCGCAATCTCCCGATATCGCTCCAGAGTGGCGTCGTTGTCGATGTTTCCGTCTGCCTTGATCACACCGCAGTGTCCGTGTTCGGTGTACTCGTCTAGACACAAGTCACAAATTACGACCAACTCCTCGCCGAAGGCGTCCTTCAGGCGGCTCACTGCCCGCTGAACTATGCCATTGGGGTTGGACGCCTCACTTCCAACAGCATCCTTCGATTCTGGAATTCCAAATAGGATTGCTGCACGAATCCCGCAGGAAAACGCTTCTTTGGCAGCCTCTTCGAGAGATGCCAAGGTATGCTGAAACACACCGGGCATTGTTGGAACAGCCTCAAAATCGGCGATACCTTCCTTGACGAAGAAAGGGACGACCAGCTCACGAGGGGAGAGATCAGTTTCGCGCACTAGATCCCGTAACGCCTTGGTCCGCCGCAGTCGTCTCGGGCGCTCGCTCGGAAAGGTCACCTTGGATTCCTTCCAGGCAAGTGTGCGATTGCAAACGAGATAGCTACCAAAAACTTCCTCACTTCCCGATGGTCACACTTCGGAAACAACGAACTCGCCACCAGTGGCAATGCCCACCAGACGAGAAGTGGCGGTCGCCACAGCGGCTAGCGCATCTCCTGCTTTCGATCTCAACGCCTCGGAACCAAGGTTAGAGGCCGCAACTGCTATCGCCGTCGCTGTTTTGAGCTCCGAGTCAACTACAGTCTGAAAAACTTGGGAAGGCGGAATCTCACCGCCCGGCGGTGCAGGAGCAAGCTGCTCTTGGCTCACCCCCGCCGCTGTAGGGCTAAGCTCTTCGGGCATCTTTGCCACGTCCAGAGGCGGAGAGGTGGCCACAACGGCACCCTGTGACTGATCCTGCATTGCGGCTTGCGCTGCCCAGAATCCAGCCCGCTGCTCGTGACCAGCTGCCATGGCCTCTAGCAGAGAAACAGTGGCGGAAACGAGCCCCTTGGCATCATCTCCGACGTCACCGCTACCATCCAAAATCGACACGGCGTCGGGAAGTTCAGCGGATGCCGGTCCCCTAATGCGCCCTTCGGCGTCCTTGGACAAAACGCAATATCCTACCGCCTCTAACTTTGTTGAAAGGGGTGTCGGTGCAGGTGTCACCTGACGGCTGACACCTGCACCTCGATGGATCAGAGCTTGGAGCGCGCCGTAAATTTTTTGAGCAGCGACTGCGCATACTTTTGCTGTCGTAGCCTCAAAGGATGCGAGGGCCTGTAGTACAGCCGACGGCGCAATCAAGATCCCCGCACCAGAAGGCGCAGCGGACACCCGTGGTGCACTCGGAGGCCGTCCGATCTGACCAGCTATATCTTCGAAGACAAAGGAGGGATCTGTGCAGCGGTCGAGAAGTCTGTCCACAGCGGCAACATGGGTTTTACAAGAGAAAAGCAACGAACTCAGACTCCGTGCTAACCGAACGGTCTGAAGGTCTCGTAGCCCCGCAGCGTACTTTGATACCAAGTTCGCCTCGTCCTCCAAAAGGACGGCTAGAGCCCTCCGCTCGTCGCCCAGTGGGGTAGGAAGTGTGTAGCGGTCCCGAGGTGGATCGGGGGTGGCTCCTGCATCTCTTACGACTCGCTCCAAAACAGCGATGTGGGCCCGGTGACTGTCGAAAATGCGGTCTACTACACCGGAAGTCTTGACCCCCAGACGCCGACCCACCCGCGTTTCGGAAGCGAGCGCGGCCGCTCTGTGCTCAAGCTGCAATAGCGTATTCACCAAATCGAAGTCGGGCGAGTTGACTGGAAGCTGAGGCACCGCACCTGGCGGCTGTCGGCCGTCGATACTTGGTGCTCCGCTCAAGGCACATGACGCCGCCTCGAGACCTCCCAAAGAAGCCAGGATTCCCAAAAGCGAGATGCGACATGTGTTCGCAAGAAACTCCCGTCTCGAGAGACCAATGTGTCGTCTGGCTCTCTCCTGCTCTTTTCTCACTTGATTCTTTCCTCGGCACTTCTAACCGCCTCCACGAGTGCCTCGACTAATCCAGCAACTGATTGCTCCGCTGCGATCGCCGAAGGTTCTATACCCGCCTTCGTGGCTGCATCTGCTGTGGTCGGGCCAATGCATACCACAATGGGAGGAGCTAGCTCCGCGCCGAATAACTCTGTGAAGTTTTCCACTTGAGAAGCAGAGGCGAAAACGACCGCAAATATTTTCCTCTCCGATAGAAGCTTGCGTGCCCGTTGAAGGCGCTCATCTCTTGCCTCCGGCTTTATCGTCTCGTATGCCTCTGCAACCTCGACATCGAACCCCCGCTCTCTGAGGACTTGGGAAAGCTCGGGTCTCCCCCCCCTAGCTTGTACTATCAGGAGCTGTTCTGCCCTGTAGCCAAGCGGCAGATCGCTTGCCAGTGCAGCAGCGGTAGAGCGGCGGGGGATGAAGTCTGGCCTTATACCTCTCTCGTTTAGAGCCGTCGCTGTGGCAGCTCCAACGCATGCCACTTTTGTGCCGGCCAACGAGCGCGCGTCCCCACCGCAAGACTGGAGAATGGTGAAGAATGCTTCCACGCCGGTTCTGCTGGCAAAGACAAGCCAAGAAAAGCCCCCTCCCACAGCCCTCTCCACTGCGTCTTTTAGCTCATCGCTGTGCTCAAGAATCTTGGTTTTTATAGACGGAGCCACAATCACGCCAGCCCCCATATCTCTGAGAGCGGATGCGATCTCCGAAGAGCGCTCGGCAGGGCGAGTGACCAAGATGGTCTTCCCGAATAGAGGACGGGTCCTTGCCCAATCGATCTTGTCTCGGAGACTAACTACCTCACCGACTATGAGCACGGACGGTGACTCGATTCCAGCTCGCTGGGCCTCGTCAGCAATGTGGCCCAAATCGGATGTGACGACACGCTGCGAACCCAAGGTGGCGTCTTGAATCATCGCGGCAGGAGTCGTGGCACTGAGTCCTGCCTCGATCAAGCGAGCGCTCACCACTTCCAGAGTTTCGACCGCCATGAGAAAGACGAGCGTGCCCTTGAAACGGGCTAAAGACACCCAGTCAATTTCATCTTGGGAGGGAGCCTCGCCCGAAGCGGCTTTCCCTGTGATCACAGCGAAAGCTCGAGACAGCTCCCGATGGGTCAGTGGAATTCCGGCATAAGCCGGGGCTGCCAAAGCCGAAGTAACTCCGGGCACAATCTCGAAAGGGATTCCCGCCTCTTGAAGTGCAAGGGATTCTTCTGCTCCTCGCCCGAACACAAGGGGATCTCCGCCCTTCAAGCGCACTACCCGCTTTCCCGCTAGTGCGTAATCGATGAGTAGCTCGATGATTCTACGCTGCTGCTCGGCGCCAGAACCTGGACGCTTTCCAACGTCCTCGAGCTGAGCTGCGGGAGAAGCCAGAGAGAGAATCTCTTGGTCGATAAGTCGATCATACAAAATAACGTCTGCTTCTCTCAGTCGCCGAGCTGCAAGCAATGTAATAAGCTCGGGATGGCCCGGACCCGCTCCGGCAATGGTCACAAAACCCACGGATGGCTGCGAGCTTCGCACGCTCACTCCGGCAGGCACGCATCGGTGGCCCAAATCTCGGAAGCCTCCGACGCCAACTCATCCCCGCCTTTTACGGCCTCCTCGACCGAGCCTAGACGGTACCGGACTTTCAGTGAACGATGACCGTCTCGGGAGCAAACCACTGATGTAATCGAAACGGTATTGTCCTCCAAAAGGTGCGCCGTTACCCCGACGGGGGCCGTGCAACCTGCACGCAAGCCTCTAAGAAAAAAGCGCTCGGCGGCTACTTCGACCGCCGTCATCTTGTCCGAAATACCGGCCCACAAATCAGCAAATGTGTCTCCGCGCAAAGACTCGACGGCGATTGCGCCCTGTCCTGCCGCTGGCACCACCACTTCCTCGTGTAAGCGAAGGATCTTCAGATGGGATCGACCTCCCTCGGAAATACCGAGCCTGTCTAGGGCGCAAGCTCCAGCAACGACACCGTCGCATTTGCGCAGCGATTCCAGCCTACGCTCCATGTTTCCTCGCAGATCCATAAACGTCAGATCTGGCCGAAGTTTCGACAATTGCGCGCGCCGCCTTACGCTTCCTGTCGCCACCAGCGCCCCTACAGAAAGTGCCGACTCCAAGAATCCGCCCTGCCCCTCCTCATATCCTTCCCATCTAGAATCCAGCGAACGGTGGCCTTTGCCATTGTCTTGGTCGCTTCGAATCACCAATGCGTCTCTACGATCACCTCTCCGAAGATAGGCGGCTATTTCGAAACGGTCTTCTAAGATTGTGGGGAGATCCTTCGCAGAGTGGACTGCCGCATCACCCGCGCCCTCGATTAGCGCCTCCTCTAGAGCTTTCGTAAACACCCCCGTGGTATCGAACTCCTCTATTCGCCTGTCGGGTGCCCTTTCGCCTGCGCTTGTAACCGTGACGATCTCGACCTGCACAGATGGATCAACATTGCGGATAGCCGCCTGCACTTCCCTCGCCTGAATAAGCGCAAGGTTGCTCTTCCGCGATAAAAGCCTTATAAGCGCCACCGGCCCAAGCTCCGATCGGACCGCAGACTCAGTCTCTCGGCTTCTCCGGGTCCAGTTCGAACAAGTAAGCCAAGGCTTCAGCCAGCGCCTCGGCTTTTCCGGAAACAGCTGCCTCCTTTAAGCGAGTCACCGGCCGATGCAAGATTTTTTTTGTCACGGCCCTAGATACCCTGCGTGCTAGCTCCACCGCTTCCGGGTTCACCCCAGCTCTGCGCGATACCTTCCCCAACTCGCTCTCTAGAATCTCTTCGAAGCTAAAAGTGAGCTCTGCAATGATCTGCCGATACTCATCCACCTGTAACTCGAAGAGAAACTTTTCAAGTTCTTCCTCGATTATTCGGGCGGCTTTCTCAGCTTCCACAGCCCGTTGCCGGCGCCCCTCTTCGGCAACGGCTTCTAGGTCTTCAATGTCTAGAATTTCAACTCCCTCGATCGACCCTACCGAAGGATCTACATCGCGGGGGACCGCTATATCGACGATGAGAAGAGGCGAGTGCGAGCGTGTCCTGGCGAACGACTCTACATCGTCGTACGTAATTACGACCTCTGATGCCCTCGTACAAGTGACGAGAATCTCGATGTCGGCGGCGATAGTAGGCAGTTGGCTAAAGGACACAGCCTCGCCTCCTATCCTCTCGGCAACAGCTTTCGCCGTACTCTGCCTTCTGTTTACTACGTAGATCTTGGCACAGCCCGCAGCCGCAAGCGCCCGGGCAGCGGACTGACCAGCCTCGCCTGCACCTACGACAGCGACCCTGCGCCCTGCAAGGCCCCCCAACTTTTGCGAGACGAGCTGAACTGCTGCAGAAGATATCGAGGCAGGGTTGGAAGAAATTCCGGTCTCGTTACGTACCCGCTTCCCGGTTTCTATTGCCCTTTGGAATGCACGGCCAAGGATTCGACCGGAGGCTCCAAGCTGGCGGGAGTTGTCGATAGCCTGGCGCACTTGTCCTAGGATCTCGGTCTCGCCCAAGACCATAGAATCAAGGCCTGAGGCGACTCTGAACAAGTGATGCAAAGCAGCCGCATCGAATAGCAAGTACGCCGAGTCCACTAGCTCCGCCTCTCTCACACCGCGAAAGTCCTCAATGAAATGCTTGATGTCTGCAACCCCGGAGTGAAACTGCGTCACCTTTGCGTAGATCTCGACTCGGTTGCAAGTTGAAAGTATGGCTCCCTCCAACACGCTAGACATTCCCACCAGAGATTGGAGTGCCTTGGGCATCTCCTCCCCCGAGATTGCCAGCCGCTCCAGTCGCTCCAGGGGAGCGCTTCGATAGCTCACTCCATAAACTACGAGAGACATCTGTCGATTGCTTTCCTGGCCTCGTCCAACTCACCCCTGCGTATCAATTCCAACACCTCCTCGGATATGGCAGCCTCCCACTTCTCCGACATTCCCTCCGTGGATCGTCCTGCAGCACGAATTGCATCTCGCGCCTTTCCCAAAAGTTCGGTAAGTACACCCCACTCGGGCCCGAACTCCTCTTCAAGGCGTTTTCGCATGTATGTAGCCATGGCTGGGCTTCGACCACCCGTGGAGACGGAAATCACGAGTTCCCCTCTAATTACCCTAGAAGGAAGGATGAAGCGACAGTTGTCCGGGTCATCAGCTGAATTGACAAGAACTCGGTCCCGTTCGCCATCGCAATAAACCTGTGCATTGGTCGATGGATCGTCTGTCGCCGTAATGGCCAAAAAAAAGCCGTCCAAATCTCCGGTAGCGTACTTTTTAGCAATCCAATCGATGACTCCGTCTCTATGTAGGCGCTGTAGTTCCTCGCACAGTTCGGGTGCTATAACCGTGACCCGACTAGTAGCATCTAATAAGCCCACGACCTTCTGATGTGCCACATGACCACCACCAATTACGACACAGGGCTTATCGTCTAAGCGAATGTTGATCGGATACCATCGCCTTGGCGTCATCGGCCCTCGCCCGCTCTAACAGAGTGATCCTCGTTCTCCAGTGCTACATTTGAGCGCTCACTCAGCTCCGAAATTGCTGTGCGTGTCAAATCCTCCCTGGTGTAAAAAGCCAGAATTTGGAGTTCCACCGCAACGTCTACCTTTCTAACTATGACATTGTTGGGCACACGCACCTCTACAGGAGCAAAGTTCAGGATCGACCTAACACCCGCAGAGACGAGCATCTCAGTGGCTTCTTGAGCGTGAGTTGCGGGAACCGCCACGATTCCTATCTCGACACCTTCCCGCTTACAGATCACTTCTAGGTCTTCGACTGGCAATACCACAAGGCCTCCGACAGAGGTTCCTACCTTTTGGGGATCGGCGTCGAACAGGGCGACTATCTTGAACCCCCGCTCCCTGAAACCTTTGTAGTTAGCAAGCGCAGAGCCAAGATTCCCTACCCCCACTATTGCTACGGTCCATTGTTTGTCTAGGCCTAGCTCCCTTCCTATCTGGTCAAGCAAGTACTGCACATCGTAGCCGACTCCGCGAGTTCCATAGGATCCTAGATAAGACAAGTCCTTGCGTACCTTGGCTGCGTTGACGCCAGACATCAAGGCGAGCTGGTCGGAACTTACAGTGGGCACTTCCATGTCCGAGAGTCCCAAAAGGGCACGATAGTAAAGAGGCAGCCTAGCGACCGTCGCCTCGGGAATTTTCATTGCCTTTTTTGGTGCTGTTGCCGAGAGGCGTTCGCCGTAAGATTGTTGTTTTGTCATGACTCGGTCCCCTGGGAGCGGATACAGCTCTGCAATGGCCCGCGGAAGGCACTAACTTTTCCAGCAGTCGTCAGAGAATGGCGTCTTTCCGCTCCGGAATTCCCTGCAGACCAGGAAATCGGATACTGCTTAGGGTGCTACCCGCTCTCTGATGAGCCGGATGTCCGCTGCCGGAAAAGTGTCCTGTATGATAAGAACCTTGTGACCAGATTCTCAAAGTCTAGAAGCTCCGTAATTCTAGTACCCAGTCAGCGAAGCGTATGTCTGTAGCTCTTTCCCTAGTCGCAACAGTTGTTGCCGGAGTCTTCGCGGTGTCTCTCGCCGGCCGCTTCTGGCGATCCAGAGGAAAACACAACCTATTTTGGGCTATCGCACTTGGAATGTTCTCGCTCGCGTCGGTAGCACTGGCCTACGGACTGGGGATCGGATGGAACGGATTTGCATTCGGTGTTTATTACTTATTCGGCGCCGTGCTCAACGTTCCGTTTTTAGGACTCGGCCAAATCTATCTGGTATGGCCGGATAGAATCGCCTATGCCGCCTCTGTCGCCGTTACGGCATTCGCTCTCGCTGCAACCGTCACCGTGCTTACGACGCCGATGACCATCACTCCTTCGGGGAAAGCACACATCCCTTCCGGCCGAGAGGTCTACGCCACTCACATTCCCGAGGAACGGCTGCCAAGTATTTGTAAGGAAAGGGCTACAGCCAACACCCCTGAGTGCAGGCGCGACGCCGATCCTCTAGCGATATGGCCAAGAATCTTTGCCGTTTTCGGCAATGTCATAGGGACCTTGTTGGTCGTAGCTGGAACCGTCACATCAGCAGCCAAGCTACTGCGAAAACGTAACAGGACAAGAGCGGCCACCCGTACCGCATTGGGCAACTTGGCTATCGCTGCCGGGGTCATCGTTGTAGCTAGCGGAGGCACTGGAGCGCGGTTTGGTACGACAGCGTTATTACCTTTCACGCTGGCATTAGGCGTTTCGATGATGTACACGGGCTTCGTCATTGCTGCTCCCAAAGTAGCTGGAGCCAAAGCGGGTGTTCCCAGCTCGTCCGATATGTCCCAAACGTTGGCCGCTCCACCGGAGCAGGCCTGAGAGGAGCGACCTGATCGTGCCAGAGATCGAGTTCTTAATCCTCGCAGACTCCGCTGAGGTTGTGAACAACAAGCTGTACATGATGGGCGGAGGGTGGAACAACATCCAGCGTCGTGCGGGGGCAGACGGGATGGCGCCGCCATCCGTGTTCAGCGTCGCAATCAGTGTCTTGGTCGGGTGGCACGAAACCAATGTAAAGCACAAATTGCACCTTAGGATCGAAGACGAAGACGCCACGCAGTGCTTGGCCGAGTTATACGCCGACTTCGAGGTCGGACGGCCCTCTGGGATCGCGCCGGGAAGCGATCAGAGGGCATTGTTGGCCATCACTGCCTCTGTTGCCTTTCCTTCTGCCGGAATATACAGAGTCCTCGCTGAGGTAGGTGACAGCTCGAGATCCGTCTCGTTCCAGGTTCACGATTTACCGCCGTCGGTAGCCCTATAAAGCAAGACTCAAAGCTTGGAATCGCAATCCCACCAGCTATCCAATCGCTCATAAGGGGTTGCAAAACCTTGGGCATGATGGCGTGTCCTCACACTCCATGCACTCCCCGAGAAGGCTAGCGCGGGCGCCTTTTCAATGAAGCTCTGGGTACCTTCGCCAACGCTGTTCTAGGAATCTCGTCGACGATCCGTATATCCTTGGGGATTTTGTATCGGGACACCTTTGTGGCTAGGTATTGTCGGATATCTTCTTTCAGGTTCGCAGACGAGGTATCTTCGGGCTCGGATGCAACTACGTAGGCCACGAGGCGCTCGTCGTCATGCACTTTCTCTCCGACTACAACCGCGTCTGAGATGGCCGGATGGCTTTTAATAACGCTTTCAATTTCAAAAGGATATACATTGAACCCCCCGACGATAACTACGTCTTTGAGCCTGTCCACTAAATAGAGCTCGCCTCTCTCACCCACCACGCCTACATCTCCAGTGCGAAGCCACCCCTCGACCAGTGCTTCGGCCGTCTCTTCCGGATGTCCCCAGTAGCCGGAGAAAACGTTGTCGCCGGCGATCCAGACTTCACCGTGGTCGTCCGCCTCGACCGGGTGCCCATCTTCGTCGCGAATTTCCAGGCGGATCCCCGGAAGTGGCAAACCCACGCATCCAGCAATGGGTTCGTCCATCAACCGGCTAGAGGTAATCACAGGCGAAGCCTCTGTCATTCCGTATCCTTCCCACAGAAACTGTCCGTATTTGGATCGGAACTCTTCGAACAGCTCCCGAGAGAGCGGAGCAGCCCCTGAAGTGCATATTCTTACCGAAGAAAACACTTGTGGAGGAGTATTCGCTTCGACGATGGCTCTCCACATGTTCGGAGATCCAGCCACGACGGTTACTCCGAGCTCGCGTATAGCTTCGGCCCACAACTCGGGACCGCCCTGAGTGCCAGCGGACTCCGAACCCCCCCAATCCTCTTCTCTAGTCTGCGGAAATGCCACTGCGCACCCTGAGAAGAGAGCAGAGCCTACTGCGACGTTGAGTCCGAATATGTGGTAGAGAGGCAGTACTCCAAAAGATACGTCTCCCGGAAGAGCTTTGGTTCCCGGATGGGAATCGAGCTGGTAGAGATTGGCTAGCATCGAGCGATGGGTGAGAATAGCTGCTCTCGGTTCACCCGACGTTCCCCCGGTCATTATTAGCACCGCCGGATCCTCGGATTTCGGCTCGTAGAAAAACGAAAGGGTCTGTTCTGCCTCCGTCGCGGGCGCATCCGCATCGGTCGAGAAGTCTTTTGTGGAGGCGCGGCATACATCGCCTCGGAGCTCGTCGTAGTAGAGCCACTCGACTTCCCCCAGCGCCGTCTCTCTTATCGTCGAGCTATCGAGAGCTCCATGAGGACCGAGTTTGGATCCACACACGAGGACATGGGTCTGAGTTTCACGGAGAATCTTTGCTACCTCGAATGCCGGACTGCGCAAGTTGAGTGGCACAGCTACAGCTCCCAGACACAGCACGGCAAGGTATGCCTCGACAAAATCGATCCCATCGAGGGCTATGCCAACATGATCTGAAGGCTGTAGCCCTGCACGCTCAAGCGAGCGTGACACCCTCGACACAATCGTAAGTAGATCTCCAAAGGTGAGCTTTTGGGAGAAATCGAGCAAAGCCGGACGGTCCGGTTCATAGACCGCCGTTGCCAACAAAGCGGCAGCAAGGTTTGAATACTTACTCCTTCTAGCGCGCACCATGGCTCAGAGTTCTACACCGGCAGCGCTGAGGGCATCCCTCAAATCCCTCACCGGCACCGAGCAAGCGTCGAGCCCTTCCTTTGCGGCTATAGCTGCGGCCGTTCCCGCTGCCTGACCGAGTGCCATGCACGGCGCCATCACACGAGTCGAGGCAAGAGCCTCATGTGTAGCCGAGATGCAACGTCCCGCTACCAAGAGGTTGGCAAATCCCTCTGGGAGAAGCGATCTAAACGGAAGATAGTAACGATGCCCAGGCGGGAAAAACTCGTAGGTTGTTTCCTTGCCCCTAACATGAAACTCGAGAGGCCATGCCCCCGTAGCGACACTGTCTTCGAAGGGGGTGCCCTCTAGGAGGTGGTGCTTGTCCAACACAAATCTTCCCTGAATCCGCCTGGACTCTCGAATTCCAAGTTGGGGCGGGGTGTCCTGCAGAAAAGAATTCTCGAAGCCGGGCACGTGTTTCTTTACAAACTCAAAAGTAAGCTCGGCTATGCGCCTTCCCTCGATCTCCCCGAAGGTCTGATCGTAGGGATCGGTAGCGTCGATTGGGTCTCCGTTTTTGGTCACTCGAGTCATCGCCCCCACGAACTCGCCGGGTCGGCCCGTAGGAATCAGGGCTCCAGAGTCGCGGGTGAGATGTTGGCCATGCTCTGCGATAATCTCCGGCAGGCGTTGTATCCACGGCAACGCTTTCTGGGAGTCGGCGTGTTCGATGAAAAATTGCATGGATGCGAACTGTCTATGGCCAGGCGGACCAATCTCCGTCGGTACTCCAGCATAAAACGCTATGTCAGCGTCGCCTGTAGCGTCTACGTATGCTTTTCCCCGAACCACCCACAATCCGCGCTTGGTGGACAAGACAACGCCGTCAACGCGAGAACCGTCATCACCGGTCTCCACAATTGCATCGGCTGCCCTGCAGTGCAGCAGGACCCTGAGACCTTCTGTCTCTGTAGCTAGCGCATCCCCCATGCGTTTGGCTGCCCAAGGGATATACAGCAAAACGGCCGTCTCCTTAAACGGAACCGGCCCCATCGCCGCACCGGCGCGTTGAAGGCGCTCGGAGACCTCACACGGGAATCCGCTAACAGCAAAGTCAAATCCAGAGCCCGTGTTGAAGTAAAGCCCACACAGAGTGCCAACGCTCGCTGCGGTGAAATTGCCGCCTAAAAATCCATATCGCTCCACAAGAAGCGTGGTGGCGCCCATGCGGGCGGAAGAAACAGCTGCAGCAAGTCCTGCGGGCCCTCCGCCGCATACGACGACATCTACATCTTCGACGACGTCTACCTCTCTGGAAAGCCGGAGCGTCTGTCTCACAAATCCGCCTAGGCTCGCTAACGAACTTCGCAAATATAATCTTTTAGCGCTTGCTTTCGCTGCCTCGCTAGAGATTCCACAAAAACCGCTAATATCACTTATGGTACGTGCCGATACGCAGAGTGAAGCTGCTGAAGAGGAGGCGTCTCGCCTGGCAGCTGTAGAGTTTGGGCACCGAGGCCCGGAACTGGGTGAACGCGGTTTCCTCGTATGGGTGTTTTCGTAACATCCCTCACCGAGAAGCCTCCCAGCCCGCCCACGTTGCGCTCGCCCGGATGAATCCGGGCTCTCGGTGCCTAAGTTCTTTGTCCGTAGGTCTGAGCCACATGGCTCGTTGGGCGAACTCCTTGGTCTAACGTTCGGACTTCATTCCTAGCCTACAGGGACTCTCCTATCCGAAGAACTGTCTCTATCTGAGACAGTCGTGCTGAAGTGTCCCCTGCAACTACGTTCAGTTGCAACGTGGTAACGCCAGCCTCGCTGTATTTGCTGAGGCGCTCGGCTACCCGCGAGTCGTTCCCCCACAGTCCCATTGAATCGACCAGCTCATCAGGGACAGCTTGCGCCGCCTCGGCACGCTTTCCCGCAAGAAACAGCTCCTGGATTTGCTCGGCTTCCTTGCTGTACCCATACCTTTTCAGCAAATCGTTATAGAAATTCGCCTCTTTAGCTCCCATCCCCCCGGCATAAAAGCTCAACATCGCTTTGGCTACACTGCGCGCCGCTTCAACGGAAAAGTCTCTGGCTACGCTCACGAACGCAGGTGCGACGATGTCAAGATCGGCAGGATTGCGGTTGCCTCGTTTGAACCCTTCCTCTAGATAAGGCTTGAATACATCCGCCCGATCGGGGCTGTAGAAAGCGGGCAACCAGCCGTCCGCAATCTCTGCTGTCAAAGCCACGTTTTTAGGGCCCATAGCTGCGATGTAGACGGGAATTCGGCGTGGGGGCTGAAACATAAGCTTGAGAGGCTTTCCCAACCCCATTCCGCCCCGCGTGGGTATAGAATACGCCTCACCCTCGAAGGTAAGACGTTCTTTGCGGTCCCAGATCTTTCGCAAAATCTCTACGTACTCGCGCGTTCGGAGCAATGGCTTTGTGAAAGGAGTGCCGTACCATCCTTCGGCTACCTGTGGACCAGAAACTCCGAGTCCGAGAACGAATCGTCCTCCGGACAGCAGATCCAATGTAGCAGCTGTCATGGCCGTCATCGTCGGAGTGCGTGCCGGAATCTGCATAATCCCCGAACCAAGTTCGATTCGCTCGGTCACGGCAGCGAGGTATCCCAGCTGTGTAGCTGCGTCCGTACCGTAGGCCTCTGGTACCCAAACTGTCCCAACCCCTAAGCTTTCCGCCCCTTTTATAAAATCCAAAGCGTCCTTCACTGACGTCCCAGCCGGAGGGATCCCAACAGCAAGCTTCATCTCAGCGATCCGAGACATCCAACCTGTACTTTGATCGTTTTCCATAGCGGATTAAAAGCTCCTAAATGTGTCTGTACAGACTTCTCCTCGACTCAAGTTTTCTCGTCTACTCGACACCGAACGCAGACTCACCCGGGTTTTCGGGCAACGACCACGTTTCGCGTACTCTGCGGAGAAAGGGGATTCATTTCGAGATCGGCGTAAATACCTTCCACTACAAAACCTGTTTCTTCTATCAACTCCTTTAGATGGGACGGCGTGTACAAGTACTCTTCGTGGAAGAAGCTGTGCCACTTCCCATCTCGCCACCACTTGATGCGGGCCCGGTTCCGTCCAGTAGCCAACTCGAAGGTAGACAATTCGCACACGGTCACTGCTCCCGACTCAGCCCAGGTGCTCGCCTCAGGCTGGCCATATTTGGGAATAGCGGAGGCCGCCTCGAGCAAGAACCTGCCTCCCGGTTTTAGGACCTCGAACGCCTCGTGCAACGTCCTTCGGTTTTCGGCCGGATCCTCGAAGTATCCAAAGCTGGTATAAAGAGAGACAACCGCATCGAAAGCCGCTTTGAATGGAAGTCGGTGCATAGAAGCCCGCACGTAATAGGGTGCTAACTCGGTCCCAGAAAGCTCCAAAGCCCTCTCCAACATGGCCCGGGAGTAGTCGACACCCACAGCAAAAAGGCGATTGCGGGCGAAGATCTTGGTGTGTCTGCCGAACCCGCACCCCATGTCCAGAACTCTGTCTTCCTCTTTCAAGCCAAGGATCTCGACACAGGCGCGAGCTTCGGCCTCGGTCCTCTCCGGATCCGTTATAGCTTCAAGCAATGCAGCGTAATCGGGACCGAATTCCTCGGCCCACCACTCGGGCATCGATACTCCTATTGGCCGATCGGTGATCCGCCGTGCGCTTAGGCGCCTCGATTCAGGTGCCTACTTTACGGCAATTACAAACTGATAAAAGGCGGCTACGGCGAGAGCGACGATAATTAGTAACAGAACTACCGCAGTAGCCGGGCGCATCTCAATCGCAATCTCATCTCTTTTGGGGCCGGTGCCGTGCGAGCTAGTCCCGCGCAGGGACGCACAGCCATGACCGAAAAAGGAAGCATTAACCGACCACCCGTTTTCTCTAATTCTGTACGCATTAGCGTATATGGGTCGGAGCTTTCAAGCTATCCAGCTTCCCCGTGCCATGAGGTTCCTATAAAGCATCTGCTGGATTGTGTCTCTTATTTGGTCTGAAAGCTCGAACAGGGTCATGGGGTCGTCTTTGGCCTCGGGTGGGTATGCATCAGTGGGAATCGGTTCACCGAATTCGATAATCCATTTGGAGGGGAGCGGTACCAAACCGAGCGGCCCCAAGAGGGGAAAGAACGGCGTGATAGGAAAGTATGGCAAGTTGAAAAGGCGGGCCAGGGGCTGGAAGTCGTAGATCATCGGGTAGATCTCCTCGGCTCCGACGATTGCGCAAGGGATGAGCGGAGCTCCGGTTGCGATAGCCACCTCGACAAAGCCCCCCCTTCCAAAACGCTGAAGGCGATACCTCTCCGAGAACGGCTTGCCGATTCCTTTGAACCCCTCTGGGAAAACCCCGACCAACTCTCCTCTCCTCAACAGGAACAAGGCATTCTCGTCGCAGGCTACCGTGTTTCCGATCTTCCGCGCCCAGTGACTCAAAAAGGGTACTGTCCAGAGTAAGTCAGCTCCGAGCAACCGGATGACAGGCTTAGCCGGGTGCTCTAGCTGCATGGCCGTTATTATCATGGCTCCGTCCCAGGGAAGCGTTCCGGAATGGTTGGCCACTACCATGGCTGGACCTCTGGCAGGAACGTTCTCTATCCCTCGAACCTCGACCCTCCACCATTTCTCATAGAGAAAGCGCAGAAGGGGCATGAAGACTAATTGCGTGAGCTCTTCGTCGTAGCCGTACTCGTCGACGTAGTAGTCACCCACAAGGCGCCGTCGAAGAAAAGAACGCAACTCCTCGGATCTACCCGCTTCTGCCGGTTGTGGAGCTGTGCCTGCAGGGTGCTGGGAATGAGCGAGGTCTCTCCCGACGGGAAAATGAATCCTGCAGAAGCTCGAACCCTCGATCGCTTGATTACGACAGCGTTGTCCTCTTGCTGTTATCGCCACGCACTTGCCTGCAGGAGTTCTACGGTCAATGGAAATTATCTGTGCGTCAGGCACCCCGGCTCCCTCAAGGACAAGAAGACGGTGTATATACCGGCATCCTCGATGCCCCGCCAACCTGTAAAACAGAAACGCGGTACCTCATGGCTCGGCCGGGCGAGGAGCCAGATCTTTTTGTTTTCGCATGACGAAGGCTCGCACGTCTTTTTCCCATCCTCTTATGTCTTGGTCTTTGACTAAGCGCTCTACTCTTTTCTTGTTTCGGAAGTCAGCCACCGCATCTAGACAAGTAAACCGGGGTTGGTACCCGAAATCCTTTTTCAACCTCGTGGTGTCGGAAACGTTTCCGTAGGCAATCTCGCGAAGGATCTGGGGAGGTACCATGACAAATGGAAGCCATCTCAGAGTCAGTGCAGCCATGGGCATCACCGGGGGAAGAATAGGTAGCTCCACACGGCCCGCTTTTCTTATGGCCTGAGAGAGGGGTATCGGCCCATCCGCACCGACATTGTAGATTCCGGGATGATCCTCAACAGTGGCCCTGTACAGGACCTCCAACACGTCGTCTTCGTGAACGAATTGTACTCGAGGATCGAATCCGAGAACTGTGGGCACCACCGGCTGGCCAAGATATCTGCTGAACGGATTGTTCACCTTAGGGCCGAGGATCGTAGCAAACCTGAGAATCGTCATCGCTACGTCCGGTCGACGGCGCCCGAAGTCTCGCGCGTAGGTCTCGATCTCTATGGCATCCCTGCAAAATGGAGTAGATGGGCTTCGCCTCGCTGCCATCTCTTCGGTGAAAAAAAGAGGGTCTTCAGGCTCCGAGCCGTACACAGCAGTCGTCGACTTCACCACTAGCTTTCGCAGTGTACGGCTCTTCTGGCACGCAGCAAAGAGCTGCATGGAGCCGATTACGTTCATCTCTTTCATCATCGTGCGCCCCCTCTCTGCCTCGGAGGGGATGATGTTCAGGTGCACGACCGTGTCCACCTCGGCTGCCTGGAGGACTTTTGAAAACAGCGGATTCCGGATGTCCGCCCGAACGAGCTCAACGCGCTCAAAGTCGTAGTCGGGAAGCTCCAGATCTACTCCGATGATTTCCTCTATGGAGTCGTCTGTTTCCAGTCTTGCAGCGAGACGCACTCCAAAGAAACGTCCAACCCCGGTAATGAGGACCCGCCTTCCCAAGCGCCGCTTACCTCCTCAGCGTTACTGCGACCCCCTCTTCCAAACCCAGCTTTCCAGCGGCGTTCCCCTCTGCTACGGCTATAGATAAAAGTCCGTAGTGATCTTCAAGTATTGCAACGGACCCAGCTTCGACATCTCCATATGCCTTGGCCCACACTGCTATCCACTCGGATCCCGCAACGCCTATCTTTACATCTTTACCAAGCTCGGCGCCTATGCTAGCGAGCTCTTCGGGGGACACGTTGACTTCGCAGTTTCCAAACCGATCGACCCAGAGAACCTCGCACTCAATTTTGTCCCTCTCTATACGGGGAAGCGGAACCACCATAGGGACCAGGGACTCCAACGGCACTTCAGGACCAAGGTCGTCTAGCGATGCTGATCGCGCCAGAGCTGCGGCTGCGGGAGCAAAGACGTCTCTTCCTGCAAAAGTGAGCCCTCCCCTCTGGGGCAGCCTGAATTGTTCGCTAACGATCTCCACAGCCCGCAGCGCGCCACCTAACATCTGAGCGGCCGGAGACAAAATTCCATTGTCTGGGCCGACAAAAACTGCATCTGCGGTTTCTACTGCTATTGCTCGCCGTGCTGTTCCCACACCTGGATCGACGATCGCTAGGTGGACAGCAGGGGGCATGTACTGGATCGCCCTAACCAGCATCAGAGCCGCCGACCTCACCGCATAGGGCGAAACCATATGGCAGATATCTATGATCCTGACGTGAGGAGCAATAGCATAGATAACGCCCCGACACACACCGACAAACTCATCCTCAAGTCCATAGTCAGTAAGAAACGTGATGTAATCAAAGCGGTTTCCGCTTCCCGCCGCCTCGACTGACCGCAAGCCGCTATCTTCGACCCCATGCCCCAGTAAAGAGCCCGTCCTGGTGTCGGGGTCGTTTCGGTCTTGGTTCACCGTCCCTCTCTTCGCAAGTAATCGACTAGCTTGGCGATTCCGCTTCCCTCTATCGATACAGCAGAGTTCGGATCGAACCAGTTCTCGTTCGCGGGGTAAACGTACAGCTCTTTGGGATTGGGCGCTAAGTTCATGAGTTCCTTTGTCCGTTCAATCAAAGAGTCGTCTCCCGAGGGAACCATGAACAGTTTTGGAAGAAACAGAGGGGGTAACACCTTCGATGCCTCGATAGTTCCATACGATGCCGGAAGCCCCGTGAGAACCAGTGTGCGAGGAGCGAGGTCCGGGCTGGTCGCCGCCTTTGCGACAATGAGGGCGCCCGTTCCAAACCCCACATAACTCACCTCTCGGACACCGAAGTTTCTGACCAGAGACAACCCGGCTCCCACAACGTCGCGATCCATTAGCGCAGGGTCGGGAACCCCCTCGCTCCCCTCGTATCCCCTGAAGTTAAAGGTCATGACCCTGAACCCGTGCTGCGACAGGTAGTAGGCAAGAGGAGCTAGAAAAGCCTTGTTCGACTTGTCGTCGTGAGCGAGAACGATGCCCTTGGGACCTTCTCCGTACACCGTCGCGCTCAGCTTGAATCCGTCCGGCGACAACAGAACGATCTCGCTTTGCTTGGACTTCGTGGCACAGCCTCCGACCAGCGTCGAGGTCAAAGCTACCGCAGCCACGACCACGGCGATCGAAGAGAACATGGGACACTCGTTGCGTTCCAAGACGTTGCCCTGCAACAGCTATCCGATCGGTATAAACTCTTGATGCTCAAAAGCGGACCGTAGCGAGCCGTAGGGCCGTGAATCAAGCCGACGGAGGTGGCGGCGTGAGATCGATGAAGTTCCAGAGCCGACTGAAGATGCAGCGCTCGATGATCGCGACGCTCGTATCGGTCGTGACAGCAGTATTCTCGTTAGCTCTGCCAAATGTCCCTGCAGCAGCACAGCAATCTACTCCTACCAAGCCATTCAGCGTCAATTTCGACGTTCAATTCTGCGACGGCGGACAGTTCAAAACCGGCGCGCCCTGCGAAGGAGAACCTCGTCCGGGAGAATCTTCCGACCTTCTTTTGCTCATAAATCAAGAAGAGGGATCTCCCCTTCTCGCAGGCGGATACATGCGCAGCGCAGGATTCAGAGTAACGCCCGGAACCGAGGGTGCCAACAACGACAAGGTTGGCGAGGGAAACGTCAAGATAGGAGTAGTGGGGATTGGCGCAGTAGGGCTTTTGGCATGTGTGGTCAACCAAAGTCCCCCCGACCCAGGAGATACCGCTACTCTCGTGGTCATACTAAACATCTCCTCTACGACCCCTTGCGATCCGGGACCCGCCATGGCCAAGGCCAAGCTACGCGTTAAGAGCATAGGAGAAGCGGAGTACGAGTACAGCCTTGACCTGCGTGCGGCAACAGCTTCGGCAAATGCCCCAGGCGGAACATCCCTGCAGCTTACAACTCCTCTCGAAATCTCATTGACTTTCTTTGGGACGTCCAAAGTCAACGAAGATGTGTCTCCACCGACACCTGGCGGTCTCCCCACTATTCGCTTTGTCGACCAGCCGGGTTCCTATGAATTGGTTGGGCACTTCGAGGGTCCCGGGGGAGTTGCCAGCGACAAGAAAATCAGCTACGAGGTCATAAACCCTCAGCCGCCCAAGAAGCAGACGAACTTCCTGCCGATAATCGTCGTCATTGCTGTCATTGTGATTATCGCCATACTAGGTTACGTTTTGTGGTCCCGCCGCCGGGAGGCTAAGTCCGTAGAAGAGTGGGAGTACTACGAGGAAGACGTCTACTACGAGGAAGATCAATACGTCTAAGCTAGCTCTAGGTAGGCAGAAAATCTGCCGCTTGCTAAAAGCTCCTCCTGGCCGGGGCGGACCTTAATTCTTCGCTTCGGAAGAGGCGAGGGGATCAAGGTGTGCTGCCCGTTTGGCAGCTGCTTCGATGGCTTCTTCTACCGCTTCTACGAAGTTTCGGTTCCGTAATACTTCGAGAGCCGCCTCTGTCGTTCCCCCTTTAGAAGTGACAGCCTCTCTCCATTCCCTGGCAGATCTGCCGCCAGGCGCCGAACTTCCCCGCTCTACCAGCAACAGTCCTGCTCCAAGGAGTGTGTGGGGAACTAGCACCGCTGTTTCCTCCCTTGAAAGCCCCAGTTTTTTTCCGGCGCTCTCCATTGCCTCAGCGAGAAGAAAAACATAAGCTGGGCCCGATCCAGACAGGGCAGTAACGGCGTCCAGTTTGTTTTCGGGCACATCAATCGTGGGCCCGATGGCCTCCAGGACCTGTCGGGCCTTCGCTTTTTCTTCCTCGGACACATGCTCGTCAACCGCATACGCTGAAACCCCCGCACCAACAGTCGCTCCGAGGTTCGGCATGGCGCGAACAATCTTGTAATCCTTTCCTAGGCGACGTTTGATCGACGAGATCGTCACCCCTGCAGCAATCGAAAGAATCACAACACTCGGAGGCACGCGCACCCGGGCACTATCTAGAATCTCGGGCAGGTCTGCCGGTTTCACCGCCACGAGAAGCAGATCGAAGTCTGCGCAAATCTTGCGCTCGGGAAGATTGTCTGCTGTCTGGATACCGGAGAAGGTACGGTTCAGGTAGGTTCGGCGCGCTGGGTCAACCTCCACTACCAAGACTGCCTCGGGCTCCACGGTCCGCGACCGCAAAAGTCCCGCTAAGAATGCCTCCCCCATCTTTCCTCCACCGGCGAGAATTAGTCGCATCTTGCGTCCCCCAGTTGTCATCAGGCTTCTACTCACAATTGCAGTGGTGCTCTGGCGGGCTGTCATTGCTATTGATAGACCGCCCGCAGGCTCCGGGCATAGCTGCCCTTATGAATTCAGTCAACTGTATATGTAGGTCATCTCTCCGCCCGGGCGCCAGCCTCGAAAACTTCGGCGTGGGCCCGCTTTAGAATCCAGCTGCTAACTCCGAAGTTATATACAGAAGAATTTTGCCAGTGAGCGGAGCGGGAAGTGTCTTCCTGGCATCGTGTGAAGCTTCGAACCCCGGGTGCTCCCGCTGCAAAGCAGGCTCCGCTCCGCCCCGATGAGTCGACATTCGTTATTCGGTGCCATTCGGCTACGGAGGACTCCGCCACATGCGTCGTTCGGTTCGCGCGCTGATAGCTGTAGGAACGGCAGTCTTGGTTGTCAGTGCGTCACTTTTGACAACCCAAGTGAGGACGGCCCACGCAGCCGACCCAGCCACCGACGAGATGCGACTTCTCGACTACACCAATAAGCAACGGCAGGCAGCAGGACTGGCGCCCCTAGCGATCTGGCCCCGTGCCGCGCAGGTGGCCCGGCAACACTCCCAGGACATGGCAGCCTCCGGATCTCCGTACCATGCACCGGACTGGAATCTCGTAGATCCTATCTGGTCCGGCGCGGCTCAAAACATAGGGACTGCAGCGGGCGTATTCGGAGATCCAGCTGTTCAGCTAATACAGTGCGGAGGTTTATCTGCTTGCAATCCCTTGCCCTCTCCGATTCCACCATGCCCGTGGCAGTCTCCTCCGCCGGGCAGCGAGGGGAAGGCATTTCTCACGAGCAAGCCACACTGCGAAAACATCATGAATCCGACCTTCAACTTTGTCGGGATTGGAATCGTCTACGGGTCAGATGGCACGGTCTGGTTCACAGTTGACTTTTATGCAATCCCTTCGCCTCCCCCAGAAATACTTTTCCCGCCTCCCGCTCCTCCCTCAGAAACACCTATAGTGCCTGCTCCCGCGCTAAGTGCAGCTTCCACTGACCGCTACTTTGCCGAAGGATTCACTGGAGCGGGGTTTGACACTCTCTACGAGATCTTCAACCCCACTGACGGAACTGCCACCGTAACACTCACCTTATTTACCCCGACCGGGCCCGTTGCCCGGACGTTTTCCGCTCCTCCTAAAGCCTCTAGAACCATCGACGCTGCAGCGATAGTGGGACGAGGTGTTGACGTCGGAGCACATGTAGCGTCCGACAGGCCAGTGGTTACTGAAAGACGAATGTTGTTCAACTACCGCCTGGCAGGAATCGATGGCAGCACGCAATCTACGGGTCTACAAGGCCCTAGGCTGTCGTACCTGTTTCCCGAGGGGTACACAGGGCCGGGCTTCGAAGAATGGCTTACGTTCGCAAACCCAAACTCTTCCGAGACCGATCTGGAGATTACCTTCATGCGACCAGATGGTTCTACTCAGGTTTACACGATGAGCGTACCTGCGAACACCAGAAGGACTCTCGAAATTCGGCCCCTCGTAGGTAGTACTGAGGTATCGACCAAAGTTCGGTCGACCAACGGCATACCTTTCTTGGCTGAGCGACCCATGTACTTCAGCTACGCATCGCTATTTGGATTGGGTGTCTTCACGGGAGGACACGTGGGCGCGGGCATCGATGCGCCGGGTACTCACTTTTATCTGGCCGAGGGGTACACAGGGCCGGGATTCGAAGAATGGATCACGGTTCAGAACCCTAGCCCCGCGACTCCCGCAAATGTGCGTATTCGTTATCTACTGGATACAGGGGCAGCGGTAGAACGTAGTGTCGTGATCGGGCCACACTCCCGCTTCACGAGATTTGCGAATGCAGATGTGCCTGGCCACAGCGTAGCCCTCGAGGTTTTCTCTGATATTCCCATTGCAGTAGAGCGTCCTATTTACTTCGATTACATCGGATGGAGAGACGGACACAACGCAGCAGGCATGGCTTCCACGTCCAAATACTGGGCGCTCCCCAACGTTGACACGCGTTTGTTTACGGAAACATGGATCACCATCGGAAATCCCAATCCTGACCCCGCCACGGTCACGTTTTACTTCTACGACTCGGGCGGAGGTACTCCTTTCGTAAGAAACTTCCGGATTCCTGCCAATGGACGAGGATCGTTCAAGGCTAACGCCGTTGCTCCCCAGGGAAAGAAAATGGGGCTGGTACTCGCCTCTAACAAGCCTATAGCAGTAGAGAAACCAATCTACCAGTGGCTGCCGGGCGCAGTAGGAGGAGATGTGGCGCCTGGTATACCACTCTCTTCATAACTAGCAATATTCAAAGCGGCCAACACAGCCGAATGCCTCGAACCCTCGAAAATGCCGTAGTTGTAAGCACCCGCTCCACAAGAGTCCCATAGGTAGACGGTGTTCGCGACATTACAAGTATGCTGCGGGATCTACCGGAGAGCCTCCATAGCGGATCTCGAAGTGCAAGTGTGGACCTGTCGAGTTTCCTGTCGTCCCTACAGCGCCAAGTACACTGCCCCTCGCAACACGCTGGCCTGAAGACACCGAGATAGCAGAGAGGTGAGCATAGAGCGTCGCGAATCCATCGCCGTGGTCGATTATTACCGTGAGACCGTACGCTCCTTGATCACCAGCAGCAACGACCGTTCCAGCTGCAGACGCTCCAACTGGGGTTCCAACCGGCGCGGATATGTCGATTCCATTGTGCATCCTGCATCCCGACGAGCCGCAGCGCTGGCCAAATCCAGAGGTCACAGGACCAGACACAGGCCACCCGAAACGCCCCTTTCCCTCCACGGGAACCGAGCCTACTGGCCCTTTTGTAGGAGATAGCATTGCCTGGATCTTGGCCTGCTCTTTCTGGAGAGAATCGACCTCGGCAATGAGTTCTTCTATCCGTCGCTCTTTCTCTGCTTTATTTGCCGCAATCCGAAGCTGTGTTTCCTCGAGATGCGCCTCTTCGGCTTCGATCTCTGCCTCTACCCTAGCCGCCTCCGCAGTGAGATCATCTAGAACCGTTTTGTCCTCAGCGAGGTCCTTGTTGAGAGACAAAAATTCCTCTATACGACCTCTGTCTGCCCTGGTAACTCTGACGACCAACCCCGAACGTCGCGCGGCTTCACCCACAGAATCTGCAAGCAAGACTGCTTGGGCCATCCCGCCATCGGGATGCTTGTAGACCTCCACAATTCTTGACTTGGCCACAAACGCCATCGACCTAGCCCGCTGCTCGGTCACAGCCATGCGGCGCGCTACTGCCTCGACCTGGTTAGCCAACTCTCGGTGGCGATTGGTGGCTTCGGCGAGTCTCGCTCGCGTAGCGGCCAGCTTGGAGTCAAGATCGGCAAGCGCAGCATCCAGCTCGGCCTCGCTCTTTTTTTCAGCTTCCAGCTCCGCTTGTTTTTCCATCTGCTGGCGATGGAGGTCGTCGAATCTGGAACCTCTCGACGTCTGAGCGATGGGCGCTACTGGTGGCCTCATAACAACAGCACTCGCTCCCTGGGGCGGCGCTATAAAAATGAGAAAAAGGGCCAAAACAGCACTTGGCCCAATGCAACGGCCAATTATGCAGCTGCTGGCTTTCTGAGTTGAACTGGTATGTGATTCCTTCACAAGTGGCCAGACTCTAGTCGCTGGGACAAAAGATGTCAAGACCGGTGCGCACTGTAGCTTTTAGCATTTTCCCCACAACCCCTTTCCTGCCTCCCGAGCTCTTCTTGCGGCTTCGACAAACTGGTCGGCATGACGAACGTTTGGGGGCACTGTATAAGGCAATGCATAACCTTCTTCCACGAGAAGAAGGTTGAAGAACGTGCCATCCGACAGGTAAACATAAGCAAGTGTCCTTCCATAGCGGTCCACCCGCTCTACGTCGAACTCGAGCCTGACTAGCTTTCCAACAAGTCGGGAAGTGAACTTGGCAGCCTCCTCCCCAAAGCACTCCACAGGCCGCCGAGGATCTTTTGTCTCCGGGGTATCTATGCCGATGAGGCGAACTCGGATAATTGCCCCTCCACCAGCCGCCCGCACGTCGATCGTATCTCCATCGATCGCCCGCACGACCACGTACTCGTCAGAAGCGGGCGACGTATTTGCGCCGCTCGAGTTCGTTTGCGGAGGCGCCGAAGACGACAAAGAACCTCCATCCGTGGTAGAAGGAGACGGCTTGGAGGACACCGAGGGCGCCTGAGAGCAACCAGCAATAACCAAAAATACGAGCACCCAGCTCGCAAACCGCCACAGGTAATAGGAGTGGACGCCTAGCCATAGCGCATTTGCTTGCAACGCCGAACGTTTGGCCTGTGCCCTCTTAGCAATCTTGCAGTCGTGGGCAATCCGGGTTACTAGCATTGACACTTCAGAATAGGCAAGGAACTCTTCCTTTCTACGGCGCGCGAGTAATCTGGGCTGCCGCGTGCAATCGGGTCTGTTTCGATCCTAGAACTTGCCAGCGACATAGACGAGAGGTGGTGTTGTCCGAAGAGCTCTCCTGGGTAACTATAAGTCGATACTTAGCCGAGCAAACGGCCAGGCAGCTTGCCGACAAATTCGAAGTGGCAGGAATCGACGTCCGACTCGATCCCGAAGGCGCGACCGAAGATAACCTTTACCGGTTGAGAGTTCCTCTCGATCAGGCAATAGCAGCGTTCGAAGCTTTGAAAGCGGAGGTGACCGAGGAATTTCGTTGGCCCCCTCCCCGACAGCAAAAAATGGGTGTCGCCGGAGCGTTGCGACGTCTGATTGAATCGGCCCGCAGGCCTTCGTCGTCCTTGGAAGAAGCAGAGATGTCAGTGGAGGCTGCTTTAGAGCTGGTGCGCCGGGACCCCACTTCTCCACGGCATCGGCTGCAGCTGGCCCGGGCACTCCTCTCGACCGACGACAGCGAGTTAGAGGAGGTTGCTACAGGAAAAGTTTTGGAATGGGCCCGCTGCGCCATAGACGAGGCTATCTTTCTGGGCGCGGGACCGGAGGCCGCATTCGAGTTAGCGGAGCTCTGCCTCGAGCAGGAACGCCCTAACGAAGCCGCTGCTTGGATTGAAGAGGCGGCGGATTCGGGCACCGATCCTTCAAGAGCAGCTTATCTTCTATGCGAACTCGAGTTCTTGAAAGGAAACCTCAAGGCTCTCAAGAATGCGGTCTCCCATTACCGCCGCATTGTCGACACTCCAGACCTAAACCTCCTTTACGCAGCTGGACTCCTTTACTCTGCGGGAGAAAAAGGAATGGCGGTGCGTTTGGCGGATACCGCCCTACGAGACGGTGAGTTCGCCTCCGAGGATGAGTGGGTAACGGCAGCAGCCTTGAAGATTGTGATGGAGGGTGCGGCGGCCGAGTCGGTCGCCGATCTCGCAAGCTTCTTGCCGGGACCAGAAGCGGCCGATCAGGCAATCACCGACGCCCGAGCGGAGCTTGACCGGCTCAGAAGTCGGTGGAAGCGAGCGCTGAATGCAGTAAAGAAAAGACAGCTAGAAAGCGGCACCCGCGAGGAAAGACAGCGACGAAGGCAGGCTGATGGTCGTGAGAGAACGGATCCGAGGAGGAAGTAGTGCAAATACGGAGGACCCCGGTGTTGTTGTTAGCCTGCATGCTTGGGATAGTTGGCTGCAGTAGGCAGGAAAAGCTGTCTGGGAGTGCGTCGACGAATTCGCAACTCACGGTTGCAGTGTCGGCCTTTCCAGTGGAATGGCTAGTACGCAACGTAGGTGGAGACCGTGTTCGCACAATCCAGCTACTCGCTCCATCCTCCGATATTCACGATGCCGAGCTAAATCCGGCGGCAGTAGCTCAACTCGGAGAAACCGACTTGGTGATTCTCGTTGGAAGCGGGGTGCAGCCAGCGGTAGAAGAGGCGCTAAGCGCTCGACAATTTCCTAACGAGCGAATACTGCGGATTGCTGACTTCTTGGCGGAGAGCCACGTCGTAGTCGGGAGTAGTGGGATGTCGCCTACCGAACCTCCAGGGAAAACGCGCCCGCCGATACTGCATAGCTCTCTTTCCGCTGGACAAGTCCACTTCTGGCTCGATCCGTTAGCTCAAGTGTCCGCCGCAGAGTACATCTCCAAATCTCTATCAGCAGCTTCGCCAGAAAATGCGGATTATTTCAAGGAACGGTTTGAAACGGCTAAATCTTCACTCGACTCGCTCAACACCGCTTTTTCTCTGACTCTTCACAGCTGTCGCTCTAGAAAGTTGGTCGTGTATCACTCTGCCTTTAAAGCGCTCGCCAATAGATACGGCTTGGAAGAGGTTCCGGTTACCGGCTCTGATCCAGAGGTCGAACCCAAGCCCTCACAGGTGAGCGCCGCCATAGAGGCGGCGAGAAACTCAGGTGCCAAGGCAGTTTTCTCGGACCCGGAGTCCGGACGAGCGATTATGGAGCAAGTGGCTAGGGAGTCTGGGACTGTCGTAGAGATACTCGATCCCATCGAGGTTCCGGACCCAGATCGCGACTACGATTCAAGGATGCGGTCGAATCTTCAGAAGATCGCAAACGCACTGGGATGCCAGGAATCAGCCAGGGTGAAATGAGTGACTCTCACCCAGACTCACTGGTCCTTGAGGTTTCCGGATTAGAAGTTGCTTACGGGCCACACGCCGTCCTAGAGGATATAAACCTCTGCGTGACAAAAGGTGAGTTGGTGGCGATCTCCGGCCCTAACGGCGGAGGAAAAACAACGTTTCTGAGAGCATGTCTGGGCCTTGTCAAACCACGCGCGGGCAAAATTCGGGTTTTGGGCATGGAAGCAGGAGACCCTAGGGGTCTTGTGCGCATTGGCTACGTACCCCAGAGACCCAAAATTGCGTATGACTTTCCGGGCACGGTGCGAGAGGTGGTTCTGAGCGGAGCGTGGCCAAAAGCTGGCCTGTGGCGAAAGCTCTCTAAGTACCTTCACGAGTCGGTGCACGCAACTATCGAGGCATGTGGGCTCGCAGAAGTCGAACGGCGACGAGTGGGCGAGCTGTCCGGCGGTATGCAGCAGCGCGTCTTTCTTGCGCGTGCACTAGCTTCCCATCCCGACTTGCTCTTTCTAGACGAACCAATTGCAGGCATCGACCTGCCCTCCCAGATGGAGTTCCGGCGTTTGTTAACGGATCTTTTGGGAAGCGGTGAAATGACCGTCGTTGTGGTCGTGCACGAGTACGGTCCATTCGAAGGACTAGTAGATAGGCTCGTGATTTTGGCTGAAAAAGTTCTATACGACGGAGCTCCACCCCAACACGAGGGAACCGACCATAAACACCACACGCTCCCCACTGAGTACCTCTCACTATTTAAGGAAATCCGAAGCGCCGAAACATGAAAAGTCTCGACCATAGAGCTGTCTGACAGACGTCACCGCTGCGGAGTTCAAAGCCAGGAGCGTAAAAATATGACTTTTAGCCAGAGAGCGGTACTTGCAGCGGTCATGGTAGGTGCCACAGCCCCCCTCGTCGGTACCTTTCTAGTAAGAAGAGGAATGGCACTGGTAGGCGACGGACTGGGGCACTTGGCCTTTGCGGGAGTGGCAATTGCTCCGCTCATTGGAGTTTCCCCCTTGCCAGTGGCACTCGTCGTGGCGCTCGCAGGCGCCGCTGTAGTCGAAATCGTGAGATGGAAGTCTGCTGGCCGCTCCGACTTGGCAATCGCTTTTGTGTTTTATTCCTCGATAGCTCTCGCAGTCGTGGTGTTAGCTGCTGGCAAGAGATATAACTCAAGGGTCCTTGGAGTCCTTTTTGGCTCACTTTTGACGGTCTCCAACTGGGAGCTTGTCACTATGGCACTCGTTCTTTTTGCGGCTACGCTCGTCACCGTTTTTTTCTATCGGCCCCTGGTAATGATTTCGATCGACGACGAGCTTGCCCAGGCCTCGGGTGTATCTCCCCGCCGCTATGGAATGTTGATTTCCCTTTCCACGGCAGCAGTGGTCGTAGCAGGAATGCCAGCTGTGGGGATCTTGCTAATCTCAGCTCTCCTCGTCCTACCGGCTGCAACCGCACAGAACGCCGTGTCAGGCTTTGCCAGAACCCTGGGAGCTGCCTCGCTGCTGGGCGCATCGACAGCTGCAGTAGGCACTCTGGGAGCGCTCAGAGTCGATGTACCCCCAGGAGCCGCCATCGTAGTCCTGGCTTCGGCGCTTTACCTCTCTAGTCTCGGAACTCGGAGAACTCGAAACTAGTGAGCTATACGCCGCGACATTAGAAGGATTTAGTGGTCAAGAACTAAAAAATAAATGCCCGGGCGTCCTGGAAGTGTCTCGGCGCATTTCCCCAAACACAGCCGCATCCCGCCCAGGCCGCCCGGGAACTTATTCCAAAGGGAAGGATCTACCACCACGCCCTTACCTATCGGAATTAACGCTGTCAATCGTATCGACAAGCTACACAACTCAAAAGAAATAAAATTCACTTATCCGGATACAAACGTGTGCAACCGAACTATTCTTGTCCCGTTTCGCCTTCCCGACCCCGATTTTTGCGCTTGAAATAAGAGGCAAAACCAGTGTGAAGGGCCGGCCTAAAGAAGGCTTCCGTGTAGTGGTATATCGAGCCCACGATCCTGTCGACTTCTTCTTCGGAAACTGCTTCAATGGGTATCTGCCCCGTAATGAAGACATCGTGATCCGAGGCGAGTGAAAACCGACATAGGTACATTTCGCTGTTCTTGAGTAGGAGGTAACGGTAAAGCGCCTCGTGGTTCTCCTGCGGGTCCGGCATAAAGTAGCACTCGTATGAGAGAGTCCGATCTCCGACCTCAAACCAGATAGTGAGAAAATCCTTGGTGCGTCCGGCAATGCGGATCATGTAGCGATCCGGCCCGTCCGACTCGACGGCTACTACTTCCTCCGAGTCTTCTAGGCGCGCCTTCAAATACTCGAAGACAACTTGGCGCGCCTTGTCTTTTAGCTCCGGTAAAAAAGTCTTGCGCACTGGACCCCTCTGCTGGTACAGCCCGAAATACCAGTCACCACAAGCGAACCACTATCGTGGTTGGTGCTCGTTGTGACCGACCGTCCAATAATCCGGCCTGGGAAGCTCTCGACTGGCTGGAAGCTCTTCAAACTCCTCTCTGGTTATCGACATCCACGTGTGATCCATCCATCGGTCATACTTCCAGGAACGCTCGCGCAGGCGACCCTCTTCACGAAAGCCAACCGCTTTATAGGTTCTAATTGCAGCATCGTTGTCCGAGAGGACCCATAAATCGACCATCCGCAGGCCCCGAAACCGAAAAGCGAAGTTCAGTAGCGCGAGCATCGAGTCGGCTCCTAGTCCCCTCCCTCGGTAACCCGGCTCTCCAATGAACATATATATCGCGGCGACCTGGTCGCGTTGCCTGAATCTGTTGAGACCGATCCTCCCGATGGGCTTGTCTTCAAAAACTATGGTAAATGGGAGTCCTTCTTCTCGTGCCTTGGCAATGTCCTCTTCTATGTCCCGCCTCGAGAAGGGGCGGTCGTAATCCATCCACCATGCAATCTCGGGGTCGTTCATCCAACAGTAGAAGAGGGGCAGGTCGGAGTCTTCGACTGGCCGCAACAGAACATACTTCCCGTGAACGAAGCTCACAGCAGACCGCCTGCCGAAGCGCTATCGCTGATCTCTAAATAGGTGTTCAAAAACGCCTCCGCCACTCTGTCCCATGTGAGATGTCCCACCGATCGGGCCGCTTCTCTCCCCATTTTCCGCAGCCTCTGGGGAGATGAAAGCAGTTCACCGAGAGCCCGTGCCAATGCTTCAGGCTCCCTAGAGGAAATCACAACTCCAGTCACTCCATTGTCGACAATTTCGCTTACTCCACCAGAGTCGGTGGCGACGACAGGTGTGCCACACGCCAGAGCCTCGAGAGCGATCATCCCGAATGACTCTGTTTTCGAGGTCACGAGCAGCGTATCGGCCCGGCGCAGAATGTCTGCCAGCTCTCTCCTTCCTACCGGACCAGCAAGCAGTGTTCGGGAAGGATCTCTAGTCGAAGAGATCGCCGCCTGGAGCCTCTGGAGTTCTTTGTCGCCATCTTCTCCAGAGGGCCCTCCGCATATCACAAATCCCGTGTTCGCGAGGTAGGGGTATAGCGACCGCATCCGATCTACGGCCTCGACTGCCAACTCGAAACCTTTGAGGGGTTGAATTCTGCCAGCCGCGACCACTAGCGGCGAGCTCGTATTCAACAAGCGGTCAAGGGCTGGAGATGTCATTGAAAAACTAGAACGCCGCCCACTGCCATGCGGATCGAACACTGCCGGGTCGTAGCCGGGCGGGAGTATCGCTATCTTAGCTTCCGAAGCTCCGTAAGCATCTTTCAGGATATCGGCTTCGTACCGGGTAGAAGCTGTCAGCAAGTCTGCACGGGTCACCAGCTCTGCCTCTAGTTTGCGTCTCTCCAACGCCAGGGCTGACCCGCTGGAGGCTCCCGCCATCTCCTTGGCAACTTGAAGAGTGTGAAAAGTGTGGAAGTGTGCTGCGCCGGAAGGCAAAGCCAGTCTCAGAGCCGCTGGGCCCGACATCCAGTAGTGGGAGTGGACCACGTCGTAGGGTAAAAAGCATCGCTCGGCGTACCTTGCCACTCCCTCGGCGAATTCCCACCGATAAGAAGCGAGCTCGATTTTGCTAAGGGATCTTGGGGGACCTGCTTCAACGTGAATGACTCTCACGCCCGGGCCCGCGATAACGACGTGAGCAGCTTCAGATACTGACTTTCGAGTGTAGATGTCCACCCTCGCCCCTCGCCTCGCCAAAGCCTGAGCCAGGCTGAGAACGAAGACGTTGAGCCCCCCTGAATCTCCCGTACCCGGGGGTTCTAGAGGGCAGGTGTGATAGCTTATCGCTGCCACTCTGAGCACTGGCTGGGCTTCGCTCACTCGGCACGCGCTCCTAATACCCAGAGATACCCCGAGAGGCAGGACATGGCTTCAAGCTGTCTTTTTTCACTGCACTAAACCCTAAAGGGCGCCAAAACAATCACTCCCACGAGAAGTCGAGTGTAGCGAGCATTCGAGCCTTCCCGCCGAGCTCTATCTTGTAGCGTTCTGCACCCTGCAGAAAATCAAACCTTCTGAGCCCTCTCTCGATTCCTTTTTGGATTAAAGATGCTATGTGCACGATTCCCGGGGATAGCTTCGTGGCGTCGGGGTCGTGCGCCGAGTTGTACAGAAAATAGCTGTCCGCCAGCTCAAACCCAAAACACGCCGAGTACCTCTTTGCGCCTGCTTTCAGAAACGTCAGACGCAGCCAGTTTTTCTCCATGGCAGTGCTGGCGATGTCGCGAAAAAAGGCCTCGTATCCGGAGTCCAAGAAGCCGCCTTTTGGTCCCCTCGAGTTTCTGTGCCAGTAAAAGAAGTCCTCCAAATCCTTTTCTAAGGAGTCTTGCGTAGCCACTTCCACGGAAGCTTTTCCCACCTCGGCCTCGAACCGGCGGATCTTCCGCCGGAGCTCGTGCCGGTGCTTGGATGTCAGACTTGCCAAGTATTCGGCGTAGCTGCCCGGAAGTTCTAATACAGGACACACCTCTTCGAAGTAGATCCTCACCTTGGCACCCATCGAAAGCAGCTCATCGGCTAGTGTGTCGGAAAACCCGAAATTGGCTGGGACCGCCTCGAGGTGTCCCTTTCGACAAGAAGTCCTCGATAAGTAGAGATACTCGGCAAGCTCTCGAGCGAAACGCTCTACGTCGTTTTTGCGAACCGCTGGAGCTGAATAGTCAGTTACCTCTCGGCCACCGAGCTGCTCGATCGTTCCATTATCGAACAGCTCGAGAGCCCATATCCCCCATGGCCTTCCTTCGAGGTTGTCCATAGCAGTCATTACCAATAATTCGGAGCTATCACCAAAGTGCCTGCGCCAAACTCGGGCCCACTCGGGGCGTACGAAGGGCCCGAGATCTACAGAAGCGAGCTCGTTCCATGCGTCTAACAGCAGCTGATCTTCCAAGCTTTTCTTCACCCGAAGCATGCACCTAGGCTAACGGGTCGACATATCGGTACAGAAACGGCAATTCACCCGCCAATCCATAACCGGAAAACAAAGCCGCCGCCCGAAAAAACACCCCGGCCGCTCACCACGGTCCGGGGTGTTCGGTAAGCCCTGAAGTGCTGCCGTTTGTCCCTATTCAACCGGCTCTGGAAGCACTAGGACGGTCAGATGAGAACGGAGCGCCGGGGCGAAACAGCAACCGCCAACAACGCTCTACTCCTAAGAAGCTGCTTTGCTGCTCGCCTCCGACGCTTTATTTGCAACTTTTTCCTCTTTCGCCTGCGACTTCGAGGATTTATCCGCCGACTGCGAGATCGCTCCGTTTTGAGATCCCAAACGACCCGCAACACCGAGCCTCTCTGCGATAGGCTCCAACGCTTCTCTCGCCTGACCAACGATCTTTTCGAGACGCTCTTGGGAGAGGCGGTTCTCTATCTCTTTGCGAATTTTCTGCCGCCTCTTTTCTACGTTCTTCTCTAGCGAGCTAAAGCGTTTCTTCCCTCGCTTGGCCAGCGTCTCGAGGCGCTTTTCTCGCTTGTCGGGATCGCTGATCAGCTCGGATGCAGTCTCTACCCAGCTGTCTCCTGCGCCTATGGCTGCGTAGACAATCTTCTCGAACCTTTCCCGTGCAGTACTCACCTCGCTCACCTCCTGTTGTCACGATCCAGCTTGCCTTAGACTGCCACCTCTCGGTCGCCTTGTGTAGGGGCCTCACCATCGGTAGCTATACCCTCGTCCAGGCCTTTTCGGGCGATGCTTTCGCCTCGCTCGCCCTCTACGGAGTAAAAGCCCGCAGACGGCTTATCGCCGGAAAGACCGTCATCGCTAATCGCCTGACTCTTTTCAGATTCTAGGTCGATTGCGTCTCTCGACCCCGCTCCCTCAAACCTTTCACGAAAAGAGCGGGAGTTAACAAGACGGAGAGAGTGATACACCTCAATGAGAGTCTGTTTTTGACCCTCGGTTATCGACTTGTCCCGGAGAATCGCAGAGACGACGTCCGAGTCAGAGGACTCGGCATCGAGAATCCCGGCTCGCACGTACAGCGTCTCGGCCGAGATACGCAGTGCTTTAGCTATCGCCTGTAGGATCTCCGCCGAAGGCTTTCGAAGCCCACGCTCTATCTGAGACAAGTACGGGTTGGAAATCCCCGCTTGTTCGGATAGTTTCCTGAGCGATAGCTGAGCCTGCCGCCTCTGCTCCCGTATAAACTCTCCAAGATCTCGCATTCTGTTTGTCATCCTCTCCGGCATAGTTAGCATGCTAGCACATCTGATAAACACTTGCAAGCGCTATGAAGTGATCTTTATCACAACATGCTTGCTAGAGGAGGTGAGATTGAAAAGTGTGCTACCGAGATCTCAATTCCGTAATCACTTTCAGAAGTTCGCTGATGTACCGACTCTCGTCTGGTATCTGGTAGCTGGAAGACTCGTACCTCAGGACCTTCCCGAGTAGAGGTAAATAGAAAAGCGTTTAGCGACCGTCACCTACGTAAGGCTCCAGCACCTCCTCGACCGATGCTTCGCCGGAGGCGTAACGCCGCACCAACTCGGCCTCCAGCGCGTCAATCTGTGCATGAACGCGGCTTCGAAGATCGGAGATGCGTCGTTCTTCGTCCTTGAGCCGCCCCGCAATCCAGGCGAGCTCGTCTTCGGAGGTCTGTTCCAGGAAGGTGAACACTGGATCGGCAGCGATCTGCTCGACGTGGCGGACCACCTCGGAGTCAGGCGGCTCTACAAAGGCTGGGAAACGCCCTCGGAACTCCCGGCGGCGCTTAGGCTCCAAAGCTTGGGCGATGTCGGAAACCGTGTCGGACAATTCATGGCTAGCTCCCCCTCGCCGACTGGCAAGTTCGGCCATCAACAAGTCAATCTTGCCTTGGAGAATGCGACGTGCGTACGAGAGGGCGGCTTCTTCTGCACTGGCCTCGGCCTTTCTCCTGCGAACCTCGTCTGTTGTGCAAGCCGAAAGATTTGAGATATAGCTTTCGTCAATGATTCTCTCAAGTTCAGGATCGGTCAACTCTTCACTCCCGGCCCTCGGCGTGTATGGGCTCTCGCCCAATGTTGAACTCTATTACTAATAAGCCAAATTACTAATAAGCCAATCGGAACGAGAATGCGCTTGATCGAGTAGAAATTCAATTATTCCGAGAATACTCCTATTGGCGTGGACAAGAAAGCGAACTGTAGTGAGAGAGCGATATACAACTAGTGCCGCTCAGGGCATTGAAAATGCCTCAGACTGGGCTGAACCGGAGAAAAAAAAAGGTACCCCAAATTCAGAACCGACCACGGCGTGGACACGGCAGCTGCCACGCCGAGATCCCATCGGCACTACACTGCTAGTAACCGCTGTGGCTATGGGGCTAGTAGCGGTTGGATCCTGGGGTCTAGTACCAGCTGCAGCAGCCGTAGGAATCGGGATTCTCCTGTTTAGGCTGGGGACCGGAGAGTACACGGCCTTTCGACTCTTTGGCTGTGCTCTCCTGGTTAGAAATGCCGGCCTTTTAGTCGTGTCGGTGCTCGCTGGAGGCCCGAGCTCTCCGATCTTTCCGGACGAAGCTCAGTACGCAAAGATTACACTCGAGGCGGCATCGCTTATCTTCGGCAAGCACTACCCCGCCCTGCCATCCCAAATCGCATCGATGGCTGGACCCGACGGGCTTCGCCGCTTCTCCGACGATGGTTTTGCCTACCTATTGTCGCCGTTAGCAGCTGTCACAGGTCCAAACGGTACCTTAGCCGCACTACGTGGCGCCACAGCACTCTGTGGAGCGCTGGCAATTGTCGCGCTTTGGTGGGCCGGCTCAAAGCTCGCGGGTCGCAGGGCAGGGCGCCGCGCTGGTATCGCATACGTCTTTTTCCCGACATCGATTTTCTGGTCCGCGACAGCTCTGAAAGAAGCCGCTGTATCAGCTTTGGTCCTTCTGAGTTTAGGTATGATCGCTCTGCTGTCCACAGAGCCTCGGCGTTTATGGCTGCGCTGGGTTCCCCTTTTGTGGGTGGCGTGGTTCGTTCTTCTTTCAATTAGAGAGCATCTAGCGTTCGTCGCAGCTGGTACCTCGCTTGTAGGAGCTTTCGCTCTCAGATGGCATTCGGATAAATCTTCTTTTACTGGTGGACTTTCAAAGCGTTTCGCATCATCCATTCCACGTGTGGCAACGGTCTTGGTAGTAGCTTCGACGGCTCTATGGGCCTCTGGTTATGGCTTTCTTGGAAAGGACGTCTTTCACAGTCTCGACCCCGCTTTTCTGGAACAACGGGTTCAGATGGAGACCAAAGGGGGTACGCAGATCTCCCCCGCTTCTCCAGAGCCGACAGCAACACAAGAACTGGGGAACAAAGATGTGCCGGATGCCAAGGCTAAACCCGGTTCTCCATCGGGGAAGTCTCGGGGTGAAGCCTCGTCGCCAAGAGAAAGTTCTACC
This sequence comes from Acidimicrobiia bacterium, assembly GCA_040289475.1. Lineage (NCBI taxonomy): Bacteria > Bacillati > Actinomycetota > Acidimicrobiia > Acidimicrobiia bacterium. The sequence goes on from PSLF01000001.1 coordinate 102,579, forward strand.
TCACCTGAATCTCGACTACGTCGCTTACTCGCACGTTTACCTAAAGCCGCTCTTGCCGTAGTCCTTAGACCCTACCCATGGGAAACCCCCCAGGGAGCTCTCTCCCACTTTGCTGGAGCCTCGAGAGCGTTCGTCTTTCCCGCTCAACTTTTATGGTATGCGATGGTGGTACTTGGTCTGCTGGGAGCTTGGAGAATTGCTCGGCGCCACTTCGCCCACGCTCTCACGTTGTTGTCGTTTCCAACAGTCGTGCTTTTTTTCTACGGATTAACACAGGCTAACTTGGGCACCTCATTCAGGCTCAGAGAAGTCTTCGTGCCGCTCGTGCTCCTCGTCGCTGCAGTCCCGTTGCGCCCTCGCCTTCGGCATCGAGAAGGTTCGTTTTTTATGCTACTTCCGACTGCCGGCCCAGGTGGTACAGAGTCACACGTCATCGAGGTAGCAAGGTGTCTTCGCGAGCGGGGGCGCAGTGTGCGAGTGATCGTGCTTCGCGATCTTCCGTTGGAGTCGGCCAAGTACATTCCGTCATTGATTCGACAAGATGTGCTCTGGTCAGCAAGGCGCAAGTCTCGCTACGACATTACTTTGCCGATTCGCTTGGCTCGTAAGATGAAAAACCCGCAGTGTATATCCACCTACTTGTTCGCCGGTAATTTCTGGGGAGGGCTTGCAGCCCGCCTCAGCGGAGCACCCTTGGTCTCGAACGTGAGGACGACTCACCCTCGAAGCTTCCCCCAGAGGAAGACAGAGCCCTTGGTCGCCGGAGAGGTCGTGCTCTGTAACTCCAAAGCCACTGCCTCATCGGCGGCTAAGCGGGGAATGCCACCCGGCCGCATCAACATACTCCCCAACGGCGTGGATGCCAAAGCAGTGCGGGCCTCGGTCAGCAAGGATCGGTCCGAGGTTTTAAGTAGCCTCGGGATTCCGCCTTCCTCTTTTGTACTGTGTTGTCCAGCAAGGTTCGATCCCCTGAAAGATCAATTGACCGCCGTGGAAGGCTTCCGTCTCAGTTCTCTTTCGAATCGGGCCGATGCTTACCTCGTCCTCGCTGGCTCTGCCCAGCTTCCCACCGAGCGTAAGTATAAGGAAATCGTGGCTAAGGCCGCAGCGGACCTAGAACGCGTTCTTTTGATCGACTTTTACCATCCAGGGGCGGAGTTGTTGGCTGCCTCTGACGCGGTGATTCTTTCCTCGGTACATGAGGGAATGCCCAATGTTTTGCTGGAAGCCGGCGCCCTTGCAAAACCTGCAATAGCAACGACAGCAGGGGGCGCATCCGAGGTGATAGTGGACGGAGAAACCGGGATTCTCGTGGAACCGAAAAACCCGCACGCACTGGCAGCAGCTCTCGACAGTTTGGCTTCCGACAAGGAATCTCGCAAGAGAATGGGGCTCGCCGCGCAGCGCCGGATAGAAGAAGTGTTCAGCATAGAGGCGGAAATCGAGGGGTTGGAGAGGATCATTTCGAAATGCCTCCGAACTGCCGAGGAGTGGGACCAACCCGAAGCCGGAAGGTATCAAGCATGAGACCAGCAGACATCGAAGATTACGCCTTGGCCGAGTATGCTCTCGCAGAGTCAAGGAACTACCGGGCCGAGTTGTCAAGGATTCCTATGAAGCTCGTCGGCAAGTATGTCCTCGATCTTGCAGCAGGCCCAGGGACTTGGACGAGGCTGTTCGCAGAAGCAGGCGCAGCGAAGGTCGTCTGGACCGATCGGTCCAAAAGATTTTTGGACTTAGCCCGAAAATATGTCAGCGGTAATCCTCGCCAAAACAAGATCGCATTTGCCATCTCCGACTTAGTGGCGGCTCCATTCAAAGACGAGGTTTTCGACGTGGTCTACTGTCGACTGGGACTACACCACTCCACTGACGAAAGAAGGACTTTGGCTGAGATTGAACGGGTTCTTCGAAAAGGCGGCCTTATGGTGCTCGTAGCTCACAGGCGCGGGCTCATAACAGAGAAAGGTCCGAGGGGACCCAAAAGGCTGTTGCAGTACGTGAGTCCTTACCTAAAGCTGCTTATTCAAAAAAAAGGGGTTCCGGCTCGCTACCACATTGAGAGGGTGCTCTACTCGCGAATCCGACGCGCGGGATTGTTTATCGAGTTCGTGGACACGGCCAGCCCCACATCGCTTTATCTTCTCGCGAGAAAGCCAGTAAGGGAGTCTTTGAATTGTTTTGTGCCTAGGCCCAACGAGGCTCAGATAGGCAAACTCTAGATGTGTGGCATAGCAGGGTTTCTCACTTCTCGTCTACCTAGCAGCCCATCCCAGACCTTATCCAAGATGCTCAGGGTCATAGCTCATCGGGGTCCTGACGACGAAGGTCGCTACTCGACGAGGGGGCGTAGCACTCCAAAAATTGCCTTGGGAAACAGAAGGCTCGCCATCATCGATTTAGAAGGCGGCAAGCAGCCTGTTTTCTCTGAGAAACGAGATGTTGTCGCCGTATTCAATGGCGAGATCTACAACTACAAGGAGCTGAGGAAAGAGCTTGAGGGAAGAGGACACAGCTTCGCCTCGGACTCGGACTCGGAGGTCATTCCCCACCTCTACGAGGAGCACGGTACCAGTTTTGTTGAGAGACTCAGGGGGATGTTCGCGATCGCTATTTACGACGGCTCGCGGCTGGTGTTGGCAAGAGACCGTTTCGGCATAAAACCCCTCTATTACGCAGAGCTCGACTCGGGTGGAATTGCCTTTGCATCCGAGCCATCGGCACTGGCCCCATTCGTTTCTCTGAAGCCAGAGCCCGCACTCCTTCCCACTTATCTCTCGCTGGGGTATTTCCCAGCTCCTCTCACTCCTTACAAAGACGTAAAGAAACTTCCAGCTGCCACAGTGTTGGAGTGCGACGGAAAACGGCTTTTCACACGCCGATGGTGGGAACCCTCACTCTACTTCGAACCTAGAAGTGTCTCAGACAGCGATTTGCTCGATGCCGTAGAAGAGTCGGTTGCCGCGCACACCGTTGCCGATGTTCCGATAGGTGTCTTTGTCTCTGGCGGCCTCGACTCTTCGGTGATTGCAGCGCTCGCGGCGCGCCAATCGCAACAGGAAATTGTGGCGTTCACGCTCGGATTTGCAGGTAATTCGACCGGAGAGAAATACGACTTTGACGAACGGGATGCTGCGGCTGAAGTCGCGGAGTATCTCGGACTCGAGCACATAGCATTGGAAACTGGCCCTCCGACCGTCGATGATCTGTTAGATCTTGCGGCGAAGTACGGGGAGCCGATAGGTGACGAAGCAGCCATTCCCACCTACGCCATCGCGAAGCTGGCTCGCCAGTACGTGAAGGTTGTTCTTACTGGAGAGGGAGGTGACGAACTTTTCGGCGGGTATGAGAAATATCGCGCCTTTTTCTTTCTCCGCCCCCTAATGGCAGCACCTCTCCCCATCCAGGGAGTGATCCAGAAAACGATTCCTTACTTGATAGGGGAGCGCCGCGCATCGAAAATCTCGGCCATACTCGCAGAAGATCTCCTAGGGGCCAGCCGCGTATACGACGAGATATCGACATCGGTCGAGAGGCGCCGCTTGCTCTCTCCCGAGCTTGCATCTTGGCCCGTTGCCACGCCACAGATGTGGCCTTCACTTATGGAAAGAAGGAGGCGGGGTGATCTAGATCCTCAATGGGTCCGTGCTACCGGTGAAGACTTTCAGGAGAGATACTTGCTTTCCTGGGAGGAGCTGGCGGCACTGATGGCGGCGGATGTCTGCGGTTACCTTGCCGACGGCCTCCTCCACAAGGTGGACTCTGCTACGATGGCCCACGGCCTCGAGGCGCGGGTCCCTTATCTCGACCACTGCCTGTTCCAAACGGCGGCTGGTGCCGTAGCGGCCAGAAGAGGAATGAGCGCCTTAGCGGTGCTCAGAAATATTGTCTATGCCCGTTCGTCCAAACCCGCCTTGCGGGCTATCGCAACGCAGATTCTCCCGCGGAACACAGTCGCCAGAAAAAAGCAGGGATTTGGTGTTCCGTTGAGTACCTGGCTTGCACATTTCGCTCGCAGCGAATTGGGGCGCTACCTTGCCGATCCCAAGCGCCTCGATGACCAAGGGTATTGGAACACTCCAGAGGTATTGAAACTTGTGCAGCGTTTTCAACGCCTCCCAAAGACATCCTCCGAGCGTTCCTCCTCTCACCACATCGCAAAAACGGCGTGGGTCATCCTCGCTTACCAGTTGTGGATTGAGTCGATCTCTGAGAGCTAGAAAGGATGTACCGAATCCTCGCTTACCACAGAATCACAAATCAAGAAAGCTCTGCGCTGTGCGTCTCTCCCCGAGCCTTCAAACGACAAGTCCAGAACATGGTGCGCTGGGGTTTCACGCTGGTAAGCCTGAGAGAACTGGACGCACTCAAGGCTAGAGGAGTAAAGGGGCGGATCGCAGCGATAACCTTTGACGACGGCTTCGAAGACAACTACACCCAAGCATTTCCCGTGCTTACCGCCTATGAGGCATCCGCAACCTTTTTTGTTCCGTCGTCTCTGGTTGGGGAGCCAGGGCGAATGAACGAAGCCCAACTTCGAGACCTGACCGCTAGCGGCTTTGAAATAGGCTCACACTCCAAGACCCACCGAGAGCTTCCGCACCTAGATGACGAAGAGCTATACGAAGAGATTGCTGGGTCAAAAAAAGAATTGGAGGACATCGTGGGGTCTTCTGTAGAGAGCTTTGCCTATCCGAGGGGCAAGTACGACTTCCGGTGCCGAACGATAGTCGAATCGTCCGGGTATCTACGCGCTGTTGTCACCCCGCGTGGTCCCGGGCACTATGAAGGACCATACACCATGGAGCGCGTCGGCATTTACCGGCACACGGGATCTACCGCTTTTGCCCTCAAGCTGTTGGGGGTCTATAGCCAGCTGAAGCGGTACGGATGGACGCGCCGCTAATCCTCCACGTAACCACCGATACTGGAGTCGGCGGCACGGAGTCTCGGCTCGCGCTCTTCTTCGAGCACACAGACTCGAGTAAGCTTCGCCATGAACTCGTGACGCTAAAGCCAAAGGGAAAACTGGCCCACAGGATCGAGGCTTGCGGAATTCCGGTAACCTCCCTAGAGCTAAATGACACTTCGAGGGCTCTCCAGGCAGTAGGCCACCTCCGAAGGCTCATATCTCAGCGGCAACCTCGAGTCGTTCAAACCCACCTTTTCCATGCAAATGCAATGGCTCGTCCGATAGCCAGGGTATCGGGGGTAAGCTCAGTAATCTCGGGTTACGCCAGTGTCGATACTGAAATGCCCATTTGGCGAAGAATCGTAGATGCGGCAACTGCTCGCTTCGCTCACATCCACTTGGCGAACTGCAGAGCAGTAGCTGCGGCAGCTGCGCGCAGGATCCGGGTTTCCGAGAAGAACTTTCGGATTGTTTACCCCGGACGCCCCGACCCCCTAGCTAGAGAGCAACTGGCCTCTATAGAAGCCCGGAGGCAAAAGAGGAATCCTCCTCTCGTCGTTTCCGTAGGAAGGCTTCACAGGGCGAAGGGGCACCACGTCTTACTCGAAGCTCTCCAAGGAGTTGGGTGTCGATGGGAAGCCGTTATCGTGGGAGACGGCCCATGTAGGAGAGATCTGGAGCAAAAAGCCATCGAGCTCGGGATCTCTAATCGCGTTCGCTTTGCAGGGGAAGTAGAAGATCCGGCCGCTTACTATGCCGAGGCAGCCGTATTTGTACTCCCCTCTTTGTGGGAAGGAATGCCAGGGGCATTGATAGAGGCGATGTTTTGGGCTGTTCCTATCGTGGCCACAGCAGTGGGTGGAGTGCCCGAGGCCGTCAAGCATGCAAAGAGCGCGCTGCTAGCTAGTCCTGGAGACCCCGAGGCTCTGGGCGATCTCATAGAGGAAGCCATTGAGAACAAAGATCTTTCATCCAGGATTGCGGCGGAAGCTAGAAACCGAGCAAAGCAGTTATTCAGCGTAGAGAACATGGTTAGGGAATGGGAGGCCGTCTATTACGACGCTCTAGCATCCCAACATTGATAAGTAAATCCGTTACGCTTCTCTGCGCTCAGTGGTGACCGTCGGTTCTTTGAGGAAAGGATTCGATGTGACTCTGGATGGCAAAACAATGCTCGTCACCGGAGGAACTGGCTCTTTCGGACGGCGTTTCATCGCTCGAGTACTCGCTGAATACGAGGTCGAGGCGGTAAGGGTGTTCTCTCGCGACGAGTTGAAACAGTGGGAGTTACAGCAACAGTACCCCAACGAGAACCGCTTACGATTTCTCCTAGGTGACGTAAGGGATCTGGATCGACTGAGACGAGCCTTTCGCGGAGTGGACATAGTGGTTCACGCTGCCGCCCTAAAGCAGGTGCCTGCTTGTGAGTACAATCCGTTCGAAGCTGTGCAGACCAACGTAATCGGATCCGAGAATGTCATAAGGGCAGCTCTCGACACCGGGGTCGAACGCGTTCTGGCTATCTCGTCTGACAAAGCCGTCGCCCCTGCGAACCTTTATGGGGCCACAAAACTCTGCGCAGAAAAGCTTTTCTCGAGAGGAAACGCGTACTCCGGGAATCTACCCACCCGATTCGCGTGTGTACGCTACGGAAACGTCGCCGGAAGCTCCGGATCCGTTATCCCTCTTTTCAGAGGACAGGCCGAAGAGGGAACCCTGACAATCACGGATCCGAGGGCAACGCGCTTCTTTATCACCGTGGACCAGGCTGTCGACTTCGTGATCTCGTGCATCGAAGAAATGCGTGGGGGGGAGGTTTCGATCCCCAAGCTCCCGTCGGTAAAAGTGGTCGACGTTGCCGAGGCGATAGCTCCCGGGATCCCAACGCGAGTAATTGGCATGAGGCCCGGTGAAAAACTTCACGAAGTTCTCGTCGCCAAAGAAGAGGCGCGCCACGCCCTCGAACTCGAAGATCGCTACCTCATTCTTCCCGAGGAGCCATCCTGGTCCTTGCTTAGAGAGTGGCCCCCAGCTAAAAAAGTGCCGGAGGATTTCCAGTACTCCTCGGACACGAATACCGCATGGCTTAACGTGGAAGAGATTAGGCGCCTCGTCGAGTCGGTCCCGGGGTGATTCCATGCAAAGGCCGCCGCTTCCCTACAGCCGCCAGAAGATAGAAAAAGACGACATTGAAGTGGTATGTCGAACTCTCGAGCGCGATGTTATTACCCAGGGACCAGAGCTCCAGACCTTCGAAGAGGAGCTTGCCTCGAGGTGCGGCGCTCGTTATGCAATCTGCTTCAACTCGGGAACCGCAGCACTGTGGGCAGCCGTGGCCTCACTCGGTCTGGAAAAAGGTGTCGACGGAGTAGTTCCGGCAATTACCTTCGTAGCCTCGGCCACAGCGTTGATACAGGCGGGTGTTCGGCCCATAATAGCCGACGTCAATCCGGCAACCGGCAACCTGGACGCCGACACCCTTAGAGCCTCCATAACAGAGAAAACCTCTGTCATTGTAGTAGTTCACTATGGCGGCCTCCCTGCTCCCATGGAGGAGATCGCTAGAGTGGCGGCGAGCTACGGGGGCATCCCTATCATCGAGGACGCAGCGCATGCCCTTGGCGCCAGCTACAAAGGCGAGCCTGTTGGGTCATGCTCCCTGTCCAAAGCTACTGTCTTTAGTTTCCACCCCGTAAAAGCGATCACGACCGGAGAGGGAGGCGCTCTCGTTACCAACGATTCAGGCCTCGCTGAAAAGGCGCGACGCTACCGACATCATGGGATCACGCCCGTCCCGGAGCGAGGCCCTTGGTACTACGACGTGACCTCCCTGGGGATGAACGGGCGGATCACGGAGTTCCAGTGCGCTCTCGGACGCTCGCAACTAAAAAAGCTCGATTCTTATATTGTCGAGAGAAATGCGATCGCCTCTACGTACGACGACAGACTTGCAGCGACAGACGGTATCTCATCAGCTGCAAAAGCTCCCGAGGGATCGCTTCACGCATATCACCTCTATCCCGCTAGGCTGGATGATCCATCTGACCGCGGAGCTCTATTCGAGACTCTGATTTCTGCGGGAATCCGCCCACAGGTTCACTACATACCCCTTCACTATCACAGCCTGTTTCGCTCGCTGGGCGCTCCAGAGAAGGGGTCGCTAAAGGGAGCCGAGAACTTCTACGAGACCGAGATATCCCTCCCGATCTACCCAGGCCTGACTCGAGAGGATCAGGAGCGCGTCTTGAACGCTATCGCGGGCTTCTTCGCCGCAAAGCGGCTTACCTAGCAAGATCCCTCTTGAGCGCTTTGTTCGTCGATGTCTTTACGTCGCAGACCCGTATCGCCCGTAAAGACGAGAGCGTCAGTGGGGCGGGCCTTCGAAAGCTACGCTACGACAACGCCCCCAGCCGTTCCATTTCCTCGGTGTACTTGCCGACGAAGTAGTCGAAGAGCTTGGATACCTCTGCCCGAAGGTCGACACCGGGATTGAGAGCCTGCACAGCCTCCCCTAGATAAATAAGGTTTTTCAAAAAAAGCAACAGGTCTTTGGGAACGCGAGCCCCGTGGGAGGCGAATACCCTGATGACCTTCGCCAGTCCATCCGCGAAGTCGGATAGGCTCACAGAGGTAAGAGTAGCTCGGCGTTGTGCTAAGGTTTCCTCCACAGCAGCAATCAGTTCGCCGCGATCGACACCGCTGGGAAACGTGTCGAAAGCTATGAAACTATCGATGATCTTCTCTGTGTCATCCTTGGCCACAGCGATCATCAGATTGACAAGCGACCTTCGACGAGGCTCGTCCATTCTGGCGACTATACCGAAGTCCATTAGGCCGAACTTGCCGTCGGGAAGCAAAAACACGTTTCCAGAGTGTAAATCGCCGTGAAAAGTGCCAGCTATAGCTGCCCCCTCCAACACCGTGCGCATTGCCACATGTAGGAGATAAGCAGTGTCGAAATTTGCTCGCTCCAACGGCGTAAGATCCGAATAGCGCCGTCCGTAAAGGCGCTCCATAACGAGCACGCGTCGTCCCACGAGACCAGGAATCGGATGAGGAACTACGATGTCCTCGGCCCCCAGGGCTTCGAGGCCGGTGGCAATGTCGACCATGTTGTCGGCCTCCAATCGTAGATCGAGTTCTTCCACAACTGTCTCGCAGAACAGCGACAGCACGCCATATAAGTTAGCCTGCTCCAATTCAGGAATCAGACGGTTCAGAGCCATGATTACTCTAGAGAGGACTCGAACGTCTGCCTCTATGACCCTGTCTATCCCTGGCCTCAGAACCTTTATGACGACGTCGCGCCCGTCTCGCAGTCTGGCGGCATGAACCTGCGCCACCGACGCAGCGGCCAGAGCCTCTTGCTCGATGCCATCGAAGATCACCTCGGGATCTTTTCCCAGATCCTCTTCGATGATCTGCGGTAGTCGCGCTGCCTCAAAGGGCGGGACTTCGTCGCGGCAAGGCATAAAAGCCTCGACAACACCGTCAGGAAGGATGCCCCTCGCTGAGGCAATCACTTGGCCCAGCTTCACGAAAGTCGGACCGAGTCGGACAAAGGTTTCCCGAGCGTACAGCGCGCGGCTCTCCGCTGACTCCTCGGGATCGTCTGGCTCCAACCCGAGTGCCGACAACACACGCCGGGGAATTACATCGGTGATGGCCACCGCTAGCAAGGCCCTACCCGCTTCGAACCCAATACGTCCAAGGCGGCCCGCGTCTCCGATTGCGGGGATTCCCCGCAAGATGCTTCTTGCCCGACGCTTCAGGCGAGATCGCTCTGGCTCGGCGTGGCTCCGCCAGCCCAACGCAGCGTCAAAAAGTCCCTCTTCCTCGAGTACCCACGACGAGCGCGCAAGACGTTGCTCGAAGGAGGGAAAGGCGCGTTGGACTCCCAAGGGCTCCGACTCCATCTCCGACCACCTCCTGTTTACCGGATTCTGTCGACGCCGAAATATATCGTGATATATCGTATGGGTCAACCTTACAGCTCACATCGAATCGCATGCTGCTTTTCTGGCAGACTGGGGAGAGATCGGCATTGTGAACGACTCGTTAAACGACTCGTTATACGTCACGTTCAAGAAGTTTTATCTTCGCTAGAGCGAGAGAAGGTAGCGCTCCCCTCCTCTAACTGATCGATAGCCTCCATCACTTCCATACGAGCCCTCTCTAAAGCACGCCTGATGTGTCTCAAAGCTTCGAGGTCTAAGCCCAGATGCCTCGCCCTTCGAGCCACTGAGCGACTGAAATCGGCGAGATCTTCCTCGAGTTCCCCTACCAGTGCCCGGGAGCGTCGCTTCTCCGAAGGCGTAAGCTGACGCCGCTCCACCCGCTTGACAGCCTCTCTCACTCTTCTGCTCTTGTGCCTGAGGACCCCCTCTCCCGCTTTGGTTAAGTAGTAGACACGTCGCCCCTCGTCTTCTTCGGCTTTCACATATCCAGCCTCTTCCAAGGCTGCGAGGTTCGGATAAAGCATCCCTGGACTTGGGCGATAGGCGCCACCTGTCTTGCGCTCGATGTCTTTGAGGAGTTGATAGCCGTGGCGAGCACCTTCAGAGAGAAGGTATAAAAGGAACCACTTGATGTCACCCTTTTGAAGTGCAGATCCGCTGTCGGACTCCGGCTCGTCGCTACGCTCCGGCTCGTCTCCAATAGCTCTATCGCTAGCCGTGCCCACTTCACTCGACCTCGTCTCTTACTAGATATTACGCGTTCGGTGTGGCATGTATCTCCTTAGTGGTGGCTTGAGTGTTCCCCGAGCACCAGCTCAAGTAAATGAGGATAACCTAAGCTCAAGCGTCTCTTTTAGGAGGAAGAGTCAGGTGCTAACTTCAGATTCCTCGCTACAGAGTGCTACAGCCACGTTATTGAAAAGAGCTGTAGCGGTAACACCCCACGGATCCCAAACGCTTTCGAAGTCTTACCGCATGCAGGCAGCTGGCTCCCCGGAGATCCCGCTTTTTATCGAGAGAGCCGAAGGAGCTTGGGTAGTAGATGTCGAGGGGCGAAAATTCCTCGACTACCCGATGGCTTTGGGATCAGTGATCCTGGGACACAACCATCCCAGGGTGGTCGAGGCCATCGAAACGCAACTCTCAAAAGGAGTTCTCTTTAGCCTTCCATCACCAATCGAGATTGAAGCTGCCGAGGCAGTTCTAGCGGCTGTGCCATCTGCACACCTAGTCAAGTTCGTAAAGACAGGTTCCGAGGCGTGCTCTGCAGCAGTAAGAATTGCGAGAGCCTTCACTGGAAGGGACATGGTAGCAGTCGGAGGCTTTCACGGTTGGCACGACTTTTATGCGGCGACGACCACGCGCTCGCTTGGTGTTCCCGCCTCGGTCGGGGAACTTTCAGTTTCTTTTCGCTTCAACGAAATCCACTCTCTCGAGTCCGTGTTTGAAAGGCATGGTCCTCGTATCGCCGCTGTCCTGTTAGAGCCGGCCAGCGCCGAACCGCCCGACGAAGGTTTTTTGGAGACAGTGGCCCAGATGACATCTGCTAATGGCTCTCTCCTCGTTTTCGACGAAGTCATAACAGGATTCAGGTGGGAGAGGGGGGGAGCTCAAGAGCGATACAACGTTTACCCAGATCTCACAGTGTTGGGAAAGGCGATGGGGAACGGAATGCCAATAGCTGCGGTATGCGGCAGGCAAGACGTAATGGCGGTTTCTGAGGAAATCTTCGTATCCGGAACTTACGGGGGGGAATGTCTGTCGCTGGCAGCGGTGAAAGCAGTGCTAGGGGTGATCGAAAGCGAACCTGTCATCGACTACATTTGGGATCTAGGTCGTCTGCTCCGAGCCGGGCTCGAGGAAGCAATCCACATCACTGGTGTCGGCGATTGGGTGCGGCTAAGCGGCGAGCCCCCCTGGAACGTGTTGTCTTTCCCAAGCACGAAGACAAAACATGGCTCGGACGATGAACCGACGGGAACGGTCAGCGTACGCAAGCTAGCGGAGGACCCCGTTCTCAAAAGCATCTTTCAACAGGAGATGGCGAAGAGGGCGGTATTGTTCAACGGCTCATTTTTTGTGTCGTATGCACACACAACCCCAGACATCGAGCTAACCGTCACCGCAGCGAAAGAGAGTTTTGCCGTAGTTGCAGATGCAGCCTCCTCTGGGGATCCGACTAGATACCTAGTAGGGGATCCGATGGGCTCGGTTTTCTAGAAGATGTCGAAACTCGAGACTTTCTGATGTCGCTTCACAACTCCTCCGGTCCTCGTAGGTCTGATGACTTTTCGCCGTCTCCGTATGTCCAATCGGGAACAAGTACTTCTGGCGGGGTCCATACCCATTTGAGTACCGAGGGAATCACAGACATGACGAGCGATACCGCCGCCCAGCAAGCCACCGGGGTCGGCGAAGTCGTAGCGGTCCCCGAGGGAGAAAACCCAGACACAATTCCCCAGAGGTACTCCCCCAGGTGAAAAAGCGAGCTCAAAATACCTACAGTCCATCCTAGGCGTACGGCCGGCGATGCCTGAGTCGATCGAAGGGCAGAACTCATAACTATGGAGCGCACCAGATTGAACGCCAGAACGATCGTCAGATACGGCCAGAACCTATCCGCTATAGCTCCAGGCAACAGCAGCGGGAAGTCGGCCTCTCTCTCTGGTAACCGGTAGAAGCGGAGATATGCCGCGACAGCTCCTATCCCGAGATACGTAGTCGAGACACCGAGCCATGTCCACAGTACAAGGGAAAGTGAAAGTGGGCGGGGAACGAAAAGCTTGTAGCCCTTCTCGCTGCTGGCTGGGCGCTGCGCAGTGTGAAACGGTACTTCTAAGCGAATTCGTGTAGCAGCCGCCTCTGCCTCTTTTTCTCTGTCTCTCGAATTCTTGTGCCCAGCGCCAGAAGAATCCGCCATGTATCTTTGCCTTTTGTCGACACCATCGCAATTTTTACGTGTTTGGAAGCGAGCCGCGCTCACCTTTGGACCGTATCCTGAAGTAAATACGCAATGCGGAGCGAAAGATGAGAGACAGCTTCGACATCGCCGGCAGACAAGTGGGCGCAGGGGCGCCCTGCTACATCGTCGCGGAGGCGGGCGCTAATCACGATCGAGACTTCTACAGAGCCAAACAACTGATCGACGTAGCAGCCGAAGCCGGATGCGATGCGGTGAAATTTCAGACCTACACAGGTTCTGACCTTTACTCGAAGTTCACTCCGCCCTTCGAGTATCTAAAGGACATCTCCACTGAGCCGCCCGCACAGCTCCTCGATCGTATTGCACTTCCGCAAGAGTGGCAGCCTCGACTAAAGGATTACGCCGATTTTGTGGGAATAACGTGGTTCTCCTCTCCATTCGACTTTGACGCGGTCGACGCATTGGAAACAGTCGGGGTCCCTTGCTACAAAATCGCCTCTTTCGAGATTCTCGACTTAGACCTGGTTCGCAAGTGTGCCAGCACCGGCAAACCGCTAATCATCTCCACTGGAATGGCCACTTTAGGCGAGATCGAAGACGCTTTGGGGGTATGCGAGTCCGAAGGCAATGACAGGGTGGCGCTTCTTCACTGTGTATCGTCGTATCCCGCTTCTCCTCACTCGGCCAACTTGAGAGCTATGGAGACCATCAGGCGTGCATTTGGCGTTCCCACCGGCTTTTCGGATCACACCCTCGGCATAGTTATACCCATCGCCGCAGCCGCTCTGGGAGCCGACATTATCGAAAAGCACTTCACCGTGAGCCGAAACTTGAAAGGTCCGGATCATCCATTCGCCCTGGAGCCTAACGAGCTCAAGGCTATGGTGGAGGGAGTGAGAGCAGCTGAAGCAGCCCTCGGAGATGGGCGTAAAAGGGGGCCAACCGCCGAGGAGAGCGGCGAGATGTACACCATGGCGCGCCGCAGCATCGTTGCAAAGAGCGACATTCCTGCCGGCACCGTGATCACAAGGGAGATGTTGACCTCTAAGCGGCCAGGTTATGGAATCAAGCCTAAGTACATAAGGTGGATAGTTGGGCGTGTCGCCAAGCGAGACATAAAAGAGGACGAAGTGATTACTGAGGAGATGATCTGAGGCTGGCAAGGACATTTCTCGGACATTTCCGCGATCTAGCCGTTCCGGAATAGGTTGACTCTTTCTTCTCGGATGAGCGAAGAGATCTCGATCAGAAAAGCCGAGCACGGTGACGTACGCTTTCTCTATGAGATTCGCAACGATCCTGCCGTCGTAGAAGCTTCAGCCACGGGCCGGGGGGTGGAGTGGAAGTCTCACCTTCTCTGGATCGATCAGAAACTTCGCCAAGGTGCCCTTCTTTTCATAGCAGTCGCTAAAGGTCGGCCAGTGGGGTACATAAGGTTCGACCCCCTGCTCGAATCCTCCGACTCCTACGAAGTCGCAGTGGGCCTCGTGGAGGCTTTTCGGCAACGTGGAATAGGTACCTCTCTTATTTTGAAAGGATCCCTACTTGCCGAATCACTCGGCGCCAGCAAGCTTTTGGCTCGAATCAAGCCAGACAATACCGCCTCGGTGAGAGCATTCCAGGCTGCCGGCTATACCCGCGATCCCGACACTCCTACAGTGACAAGCGAGGCAGGAATCAGACTAGACAGGTATATAAGAGTTGTTTCGATCGAGAAACCTGCTGAAACTAAAGCGTTCTTCCGACCAATAGGTAGTTGCGAGCCATTAGAAGAAGAACACGCGGCTACAGGTAACCTAGCTCCGGGCAATACGCTTAGGGTGGTACTGGTAGCTGACTTCGGGCAGAGCGCGGGATTGGGTCACCTACGACGGATGAGCGCGCTCGGTACTGCTATCGCTGCTTACGGATCCGCCTATGCCATAGCGATAGCGGGCCCGCGCGACGATACGACCTTCCGTCGAGCAATCTCGATATGCGGCAGAGCTGTTTTGCACGTGGATGATTTGAAATGGGGACGCCAGGTCTTCGATGCCGCTGTCATAGATTCTTATCGCCTTTCGGAAGAGGAGATGGCCGGTCTCTCTCCGTCTGCGATCGTAGCAGATGGAGTTCCCCCCTCCATTGCCGCGCCTATGCTTGTCGATCCTGCACCCGGAGCCGACAAAAGCCTGTACGTCGGGAGAGCAGAAGAGATTCTTACGGGGGCCAAGTTCGCGTTGCTCGGGCCTGAGCTGTGGGATCTGACCGCAGCCCTGCCTACTCACCCACCACGACGGATACTAGTAACACTCGGTTCCGGGGCTGAGGAGGGTCTTACGACGCAAGTAGTGGAAGCTCTTAGAACTCGTCTTGGATATTTAGAAGTCGTAACGACAGAGCACTGCACCCCTCCTTACGAGTACATCTCTCGCCTCGTCGAGGCCGACATGGTGGTGACCGCAGGAGGTGTGTCGTCCTTGGAGACCGCACGGGCAGGCCGGCCTGCAGTGGGCGTAGTTTTGTCGCCCAACCATATCCCAAACATAAAGGGGCTGGCCGAAGCAGGAGCTCTACGGATGTCAGAGGCAAAACCAAACGACATCGCCTCGGCTGTTGCAGAGATTGCCCGTGAGCGAGAGCTCTTTTACAGGCTTGCCGCAGCTGGCCCCCGGCTTATAGATGGCAAGGGAGCATGCAGAGTTGCGAAGACACTTTTAGCTCGAGTCCGAGCAGAGATCGGCGCCTCCAAAGAGGAGTTCCGATGAAAGTTGCAATCGCAGGATGTGGCTCTGCCGGAAAGCGTCACTTCCTCAACTCGATTTCAATGGGGCATACCACGATTTTGTTCGATCCGGATACTCAAAGAGCTAAAGCACTAGCGCTGGAAGCCGGGGCCGGAAGATCAATCGTGGCATCCAAACTGCAAGCACTCTGGGAAGAGAGACCCGACGCCTTCGTAATTGCCTCCCCAACCGACTCCCATGCCCAGCTAGTTGGTGAGGCTCTCGAGAGGAGAATTCCTGTTTTGGTAGAAAAACCGCTAGCACTCTCTTACAGCGAAGGGGTGGCGCTTACACGACTTCAGTCCGAGGCTCGCGTCCCCCTGATGGTCGGATACAACTTGCGATTCCTCGATGAGATCGCGGAAATAAAGCAAAGGCTAGACAACGGTGAAGTTGGAAGACCGCTCGGCGTTGCGTTGTGGTTCGGATACGACCTACGCAAGTGGAGAAAAGGGGTTCATTTCAAGAGCACCTACTCGGCGTCCAAGGCGCGAGGCGGCGGCGTTCTGCTCGAAGCGTCACACGAAATAGACTTGGCCTTCTGGCTGCTGGGCCCATTTGACACCGCCTTTGGCTTTGTAAAACGAACCGGGGTCCTCAATGCGGACCCGGATGATCTGGCTGTGGCAGTGTTAGAAACCCGCAGTGGTGCTGTCATCTCCCTCTTCCTCGAAATGATCTCGGCGACATATAGACGCGGCTTCGAGATCGTGGGTGAAAAAGGCACACTGGGGTGGAAATGGTCCGAGACCGGACGGTCTAAACAGGCCATCGAGAACTCGTACCGAACAGAGCTCGCTTTTTTCTTGAAGTGCGTCCAAGACGGTCGAGATCCCACACCCGATATTCTCGATGGTCTCTACGTGCTCGGAGCTGTGGAGGCAATCGCTCGGTCCTCCACACTTCGAGAGCCGACAAAAGTGCCCCCACCAGCAACCAAGGGGGAGGAATCACGGTCGTGACCGTCAGTTCGATCACGTTCGACGAGGCTTCGGAGGCTCCTGCTCCACCCCTCGAGGAGCGTCCTCTCATAGGGATCCAGGCTCGCACGGGCTCTACTAGGCTTCCTGGAAAGACAATCGCCAAGCTTGGATCTCAGACAGTTCTGGAGTGGGTGGTCCAACGAGCTAGAGCCGCCTCCCTCCACTCGGGCGTTTTTGTGCTCACGAGCAGTGAAACTTCCGATGACGTCATATGTGAAGTCGCTAACTACCTGGGTGTGGAGTGCGTGAGGGGTAGCGAGGACGATGTCCTTTCGCGCTTTATGAATCTCCTCCGCCTTAAATGCCCCCCGGCGGTAGTACGGATAACAGCAGACTGCCCCTTCGTCGATCCGAAAGTCATCGATGCGGTCATAAAGGCCTGGTGGCACCAGGGCAATCGAGCCGATTACGCATCGAATACGTTGAAGAGAACGTTTCCAGACGGTCTAGACGTAGAGGTGGTTTCTACAGAGGCACTCGCTAGGGTCAATTCTGTGGCCCGAGGAATTCATCGAGAGCACGTTACCTCGTACATAACTGCCTTTCCAGAGTCCTTCCGGTGCATCTCGGTGGAGCTCAATGTCGACTGCTCATGGGCACGGGTCACTCTCGACACTGCAGAAGACCTCCAGGCGTTGAGGCATATGGCTAAAGACGCACCGCATCCCCTCAAAGGGCCGCGGTTAAGAGAGATCCTCGCACACTTCGGATGCTGCAAGAAGCCGAGGGATCACTGTTGAAAGAAGAGACTGCAGATGCACCGCTCAGACGGCGCCTCTTGCGCAACACTTTCTGGAATCAGCTCTCTCAGGGTTTTCGGATGGTCTTCGCCCTTGTCCTATTGCCGTACATCGTCAATAGGGTTGGACCTCAAGAAGCCGGGGTGTATTTTCTCGCTCTGTCCTTTACCGGATACTTCGGCGTTCTCGATGCTTCGATCTCGCCAGCTCTAGTCAAAATAGTCGCGGAGTATCGCGCAAAAAGAGACTCGCCTCGCATTGGCGCGGCGTTCCGCGCAACCTTTAGGACATATGCTGCCACTGGCATACTGGCCTTCGCTGCCCTGTGGGCGGCATCCGTTTGGGGGCTCTCGTTTCTCGGAGTCCCTCCTCACCTCTTGGAACCCGCCCGCCAGACGCTACGAATCGCTTCGTTGGCATCTCTTTTCAGCTGGCCGCTCTACACCTACGACCATCTCCTTCGTGGCTATCAGCGCTACGACTTGGTTAGCGCAGTTTCCTTAGGCGTATCGGCACTTTCATTCGCTGCCCAGATAGGGGCGGCATCGATGCATCTGGGAGCGGCAGGGCTAATGTTTGCAACCAGCGTGTGTCTCGTTGGCGGAGGAGTCGTAAGCAGAGCTCTAGCGAGAGCCAGAGCACCCGAGATCAAAGCTCCCGGCGGCTCCACACTCGAGGAATGGAGAGGTATTGCCCGCTTCTCGGCCATTCTCTTCGTAATCAGCCTTACAGACGTCGTGGTATATCAATTGGACAGGCTTGTAGCAGCAACCTCGACGGCTCTAGGAGTTGCAGCAGTCACTATCTACGAGTACGCAGCGAGACTGCACAAGGTGCCACGCGATATTCACGCGATGGTGGTAGCTGCCATAACCCCAGCTGCCTCCGAGCTTGAGGCCAAAGGTGATCACGAGCGGCTCGTACGCCTCGTTCTAGAGGCATCTCGCCTTACAGTTGCTGTCACTCTCCCCATAGCAACCGCGATACTCGCTCTAACACCGGCCATAGCTGCTTCGTGGGCACCTCCTGAAGCATCTGTGCCGATAGCCGTATTTGTGTCCTACTGGGTCCTCAACTGCAACACGGGAGTACTCACAAACGTTTTGATTGGCATAGGAAAGCTCCGTCTGATCCTGCTTTACGCTTACTCGGTAGCCGGTGCGAATCTCGCGCTGTCGATAGTTCTCGCTCGCCGATTCGGAGTAGCAGGAGTCGTCGGTGGTACGACGATCGCCTATGTGATTGGATTTCCCTTTTTCATGTCGCTTTCTTTGAAAACGCTGGGTGCTAGTCGAAGAGCTTACGCTGCCAGAGTATTTTGGCCGGCGTATCCGATGGCGTTGCTGCTCGCAGGACTCGTCGGTTCTGCAGGCTTCTCAGTCGTTAGGTTCGCAGGGTTCCCCGGGGTGGTAGCTGTTGGAGCGATAGGAGTCGCAGCTTACTACGGTGCGTTTGGATTCGTCGGTATGTCTAGGAAAGAGCGGCGCGAGCTGCTGGAGGCCCTTCCCATTGCTGCATGGTTTTTGCCACACGCTAAAGGCGTCGACATTGAAAACGTTGAAGAATTTGAACACAACACACAAAGAACCTCGTCGCCGAAAGAAAGCGGCACTAGCCGTTCACCAGTTTCGCCTAAGGATGGGAAGCTTAGAGAAAGCGGGCACAATTAGATGGGCTTGCGCAGAATTCTGATTCTTTTGCATCCCGAAAGTCTCATCCACGCCCAACCAACCGACTTGGTCGTTACAGACACATGGGAGGTTCTAGACACCGCCATTTCCATAGGAGTGCCTTGTTTGGATTTGAGAGAGCTGCTTGTCGGCAAAGAGGACTTCCTAGACGAAACGGTTATTGCTTGGAGGTGTACGATCGACCGTGCGCACTCGCCTGAAATGCAAGGGGTTCCTATCCTAGCCTCACTGCGAGCCGAGATACTCTGGGGAGCGCTTTCTCCGTTTGCCAGATACGCAGTCGCCACACAACTCCTGGCAGGGCAGGGATATGAAATAGTTACAGACCTCCGTCACCCCGATCCCCGCCGTGTCGGCATTGAAGCGATCCTGGGTAAAGACGCCGTCATCGAACTCCCCGGGAATCTTGATGCCAAAAGCGTATCTAGAGATGTAGAGCAAGAGCCGGTGCTCCCCGCATCGCACGGCCCAGTGGTAGTAGACACAACTCACATCGATGTGAAGAGAAACGTTCGCGAGTGCTTGTTCTTTTCTTTTGGGAAGGTTGCTACTGCAATATTCGATCGCTTAGGCAAGAATATTTCCGCTAGGCCTGTCTTAGTTTACGGACACTACCGGACGCTGGGAGCCATCGGATACGAGCTTGGAAAGCGCTACCGCCTGATCCTTTGGCCGTGGGCTTATCCGAGAACAAAAGATGCGTTGTCTATAACAGCGCGAGGGTCTCATTCCGCTTCTCTATTCCAACATCGAAACCTGTCTGCAGTGGCGCGCCCGCCGTCTATCCAACAACTCGACTCGGCCATTCAGGCGGATTTAGGCGAGAGAGCTTTTTTCTTAGAGGGCACGAACGTCACGCCCTGGCTTTCGTCGAGCATCGCACGCGTAGTTGTCAAGTACTGGAAACCTCTCAGTAGCAGAATTGCCGCGGCTAAAACCGCAATACTCCAGCTGGGTGCCGAGTGTGTTCTGATCCCTAACGATACTTCCATTGACTTTGCACCGCTGTCTCTCGTCGCCACAGGTGCGAGTGTGCCGGTAATAGTTGTCGCCCATGGGCTTGAGGGATCCCAAGTTTTAGGTGACAAACGACTCGCATCCGATGTCTTCGTGTGGAGCCTTCCGATGGCTAAGTACATAGAGAAGGTACTGGGAAGGGGAGGCACAAAGACCTGGGTTACGGGGCCTCCTCACTTAGAGGGTTTGGCGCGCACTCGGACGCCGAAAAGGAGCGCGGTACTGTTTCTGTCTTACACTGTCCGTCACAACACTGCGTGGGACTCTCGGTTGGATGCCGAGCGGTACCTGTGCATGTTGTCCGAAGTTTTGCAGAAGCTTGGTTCGAGGATATGTCCAGTGGGACTCAAGATTCACCCCTCCGAGCACTCTGACTATTACCGTTGGGCGATGGGACGTGCACGACTGAAGATACCGATCCGTGATAGAGGGTGGGTGTACGACAACTTGGACGACGCGTCTGTAGTCGTTGGTCCAATCTCGACGGGGCTAGCCGAAGCTTTTCACCTCGGTTCTATGCCCGTTTGTGTGAACCTTTCCGGGGGAAAACTCCCAGCTCCTTGTGATGGGTCTACAGAGATCCCAGTGGTCTGCGATGCGGCCTCGCTCACCGACATACTGGCAAAATGGCTGGACCGGTCAGTTTGGCCCAATTGGACACCTCAAGCATGGCCGGCGTTTTTTGAATTTGTGGGTGTTGCAAAAGGGGCGAGCAGGCGTGCTGCCGACGCCGTCGGGCAGGTTCTGAGGTCATGATCGTGCAGGGCAAGGTACTGGTTACTGGAGCTACGGGATTCATCGGAAGCCATCTCACAGAGGAACTGCTTCGAGAGGGCACGGAGGTCCGCGCGTTCGCACACTACAATTCCCAGGGCTATGCAGGCAGCCTCGAAGAGCTCGAGTCCTCCCTTACCGACGGCCTCGAGGTGTACTTTGGCGACATCACTGACTACGACAGCGTTCATAAGGCGATGGCGGGGTGCGAGTACGTCTTCCATCTGGCAGCCCTCGTTGCCATTCCCTACTCGTATGCGCACCCGAGAGCATTTTTCGAGACAAACGTTACCGGTACTCTAAACGTCGCTCAGGCGTCTCTAGAGAACGGATGCACAAGGATGATCCACACCTCAACGAGCGAGGTGTACGGAACGGCACAGTTCACTCCAATAACAGAAGACCATCCCATAAAATGTCAGTCTCCATATGCTGCGTCCAAGGCCGCAGCGGACCGGGTCGTCGAGTCTTTCCACTTATCGTTTGGTCTGCCGGCCGTGACCATAAGACCCTTCAACACCTACGGTCCGCGACAGTCTCCCAGAGCTATAGTCCCCACCATAATTGACCAGCTTCTAGAAGGTGATGCCGTGCGCCTCGGCAACCTTGATCCCCAACGGGATCTCACCTACGTGAAGGACACAGTGGCGGGTTTTTTGGCAGCTGCCAAAAGCGAAGGTGTAGTAGGCGAGACCATCAATCTAGGAACAGGACGTGCGGTTTCAGTCGGTGAGCTCGCATCGGTACTGATTGAAAAGGTCAGACCCGGAGCACGTGTCGTAGAAGACCCCGTACGCAAACGCCCCTCCCGTAGTGAAGTCGGGGTACTCATAGCCTCTTTCGAGAAGGCCCGGTCGTTGCTTGGATGGGAACCCAAGACTTCTTTGAGCGAAGGGCTGGAAGCAGTTATCGAATACCTGAAGACGGCTCCTCGCCGCGGGTCTCGGAGGACACCTTTTTCTTATGCCATCTGATAGTGCTCGCTCGGAAAGTGCCCCGCGAGTCGCCGTCGTATTTGCCGGTGGGGAGGGAACTCGCCTGCAGCCTTACACGACCGTGCTTCCCAAGCCTCTTATGCCTCTCGGAGACAAGCCAATTATCGAAATAATCCTTCGCCAGCTAGGAGCGGCAGGGTTCGAGGAGGTAATACTAGCGGTCGGATACTTAGCGGAGCTGATACAGACATTTGTCGGAAATGGGCATCGTTTCGGCGTACGTGTTCGTTACTCGATGGAAGTGAACAGGCTCGGAACTGCAGGGCCTCTCTCACAAATCGACGACCTTCCCGACGATTTTTTGGTCATGAACGGAGACGTGCTATCGGATCTCGACTACGCCTCTTTGTTCGAATCGCACCTCTCTTCCAACGCAGCCCTGACCGTCGCTGCTTACGAAAAACGCGAGAGGATCGACTTCGGAGTGCTCGAAATCGGATCAGACACGCAGGTGATTTCCTTCAGAGAAAAGCCATCTGTCACTACATACATTTCTACCGGAATATATGCAGTGTCGCGAGAAGCGATATCGCTTATCCCTAAGGGACAAAAACTTGACTTTCCCGACTTTATCATGATGCTGCTGGACCGGAACATACCAGTGCGTGCCTTCTTTGTGAAAGGGGTCTGGTTGGACATAGGACGGAAGCGAGACTACGAGGAAGCCATTGACACCTACTCCAAAGACCCTGCCCGCTTTCTTCCTCCCTCGGTACTGTCGTGAAAGCTTTGGTAACCGGCGCTACAGGCTTTGTCGGAAAGCACCTAGTAGCGCGCCTCGAGCGCGAAGGAATACGCGCATTTGGATTGAGCAGCTCGGACGTCGACTTCACGGCCGATCCTTCACAGATAGAGTCCTCTCTTTTGGAGATCCTGGAGCGTACCGAAGCCGACGTGGTTTACCATGTCGCGGGGCCTAAGCCATATGCTGCACCCGAGACCTGTGACAGCATCTGCGTGATGGGTACGTCTGCGCTGCTGCGAGCACTGGACTCTATCGACGACAATATTCGCTTGGTGGCTACAGGCTCCTCTGCAGAGTACGGCTGCTCAATCAGGCCTAGAGAACGTATCTCCGAGGAGTACCCCCCTCGGCCATCGACTGCTTACGGAAATGCTAAGCTCCGACAGACCGAGGCCGTCCTGGGATGGGGTGGGGTGGTCCTGCGTCTTTTCAACTGCTTAGGACCCGGGCAGGGCGACGACGTGGTGGCCGGTCGTATCGTCCGCCAGATCGCCTCGGACGTCGACCGCCTGGCAATAAGAGAGACCGCTTCAAAGCGGGACTTTCTCGATGTCCGCGATGCCGTAGATGCCTTATGGCTGGCCGCCACGAAACTTCCACCCGGCGTTTACAACGTGTGCTCTGGGAGGGCTACCGGAATCGATGAGCTGATCAATGTCGCCTTCGAGGCGGCTGGGATCAAGCCTTTACCTATTGATGTAGAGATGCCCGAGAGCGAAGGCTCCTACCAGTGTGGAGATCCCACAAAGCTGGAATCTTTCGGATGGATGCGCCGCTATGAGCTCGTAGAATCGCTCAGAGATGCCATAGAGTACGAACGAAGGCGCCTACAGAAAGGGGTCTCACTCTCTTCTTCAGATCTTAGAAACGAGTGATTCTCCGCACTTTTTTGCAATAGGCGATGGATGCTGTCGCTAGCCTCTGCTACCATGACTTCGCTTTATTCCGTTGCCCCTGCCCCATCGAGGCGAGCCAGCCGGAGCGCAAGCCCGGTGAGAATATCGATGCAAAGAGGTCCGGCAGGGCCGAGAGGAGGTTCGCCAATGATGAGGCCACCTGTTTTAGCAGGCGTCCTAAGGAGCACAGTTGCGTTCATACGAAATACTTCTCATGTACCCTGGTACCCTCGGCCCAGAAGAGGTCGACCATATCACCAAAAGGGTATTCGACCAAGCGTCCTCGCTCGGCGTTGAACTAGAGAATATAGAAAGGTGGCCAAAGCGGCGCTTTGCCTACGAGGTGAAGCATCACACCGAAGGCTACTACTGTGACGTTAAATTCAAAGCCACGCCGGAGGGGCTGCGAGAGCTCGACCGCTTGTTTCGCCTCGAAGACTCGGTACTCAGGCACAAGGTGACTTCTAGAGTTGAAAAGACATCGAAGACTTCGCGGGTGCCTGTTACCCCTCCGGACAGCACGGACTCGAAAAACGAGACAAACTAAATACGTTTGGCTCTCTGGGCGCGAGAGGTGGAGAGATGGCAGCCAACAACACCGTTCTGATCGTAGGAAATTTGACCGACGATCCAAACCTGCGGATCACACCGCAGGGTCAGAACTTGACGCGATTTTCTGTAGCAGTCAACAGAAGATGGCAAGATCGGACTACCGGAGAGTGGAAAGAGGAAACTAGTTACTTTCCGTGCACAGTCTGGCGAGATCAGGCAGAGAACGTCGCTCACACCTTCAAGAAGGGTATGCGCGTGATCGTAGCGGGCAGACTGCAACAGCGCAGTTGGGAGACGCCCGAAGGTGAGCAGCGCTCGATGGTGGAAATACTGGTAGAAGAGTGTGGGCCAAGTCTTCGTTGGGCAACAGCAGAAGTTAGCAAGACTTCAAGGTGGAGCGAGGGAGCTTCGCCCGAGGGTGACTTCGATACCGACCCATTGGCCCCATCCCCAGAGGAGTAGGAGGAGCGAGAAATTTTTAGCGGCGAGGAGTGTTGAGCAATGGCCCGGAAACTTGACAAGCGCAAAGACAAACGCAAAACGAAAATCGGGGATGCATCCGGCTTTCGGCGAAAAAAGCGGCCCTGCATCATCTGTAAACAGGGAATGGACTACATAGATTACAAAGACGTCGCTTTGTTGCGAAGGTTCATCTCAGAGCGGGGCAAGATACGAGCGAGACGAGTGACCGGGTGCTGCGCCAAGCATCAACACGAAGTGTCCGTTGCGATCAAGAATGCCCGAGAGATGGCGTTGCTTCCATATATGACAAAGTAGTCGTCTGACAGTAAGAGAGTGTCGCTGCTCATGCGCGCAACGAGCAAAGTTCAAGACTTGGTTTTGATCATTGCAAGAGCAGAGCA
>PSLF01000001.1:127489-131184 GCA_040289475.1 Acidimicrobiia bacterium
CGGTAAGAGAGTGTCGCTGCTCATGCGCGCAACGAGCAAAGTTCAAGACTTGGTTTTGATCATTGCAAGAGCAGAGCAGATGCGGGCGAGAGGGACGAGACAGACATGAAGATAGTTCTCACCCAGGACGTGGCAAGCCTAGGAACCAAGGGTTCTATTGTTTCGGTAGCGGATGGGTACGCTCGCAACTACTTAATTCCCCGCGGATTCGCAATTCGTGCTACCAAAGGAGCCATCAAGCAGGCAGAAGACATGAAACGAGCCAGGGAAGCGGCGGAGGCACGAGCGAGAGCTCAAGCCGAGTCGATTCGGAGCTCCCTTGAAGGCTTCGTGTTGAAAGTCCCGGCACGAGTGGGTAAAGGGGGGAAGCTCTTTGGGTCCGTTACTCCGGCGGACATTGCCTCGGCCCTGTTCACAGAGAAACAGGTGGAAGTAGACCGAAAGCATATAGAGCTAGCAGAGCCCATTAGGCAAGTAGGGGACTACGAGGTCACAATCAAGCTTCACCCTGAGGTCGTCTGCAAGATATCGGTCTCTGTGAGAGAAGAGTAGGCCACAACTACGAGTTAGGCCAAAAGGCAACAGCCGGATATCCGACGACCGATTCCCTTGGGCCAGCAGTATCCCCTGAGTTCCTAAGGTCCAACACCTCGGGTCTCATACCGTTTTGACGAGCACACCACAGAATCCCTCTTATCGCAGTGCGACCGCAGGCATGGTCGTATCCAATTGCCTCGTAGCGTAGGTCAAGGATGGCTTGAATAGTAGCAGTATCGACCCTTACGGCTGACTCGTAGTCGAGATAGTGGCTAAGGTCAGAGCTAACGACTACGACTCGGCGGGAGTTTTGAAGGAGAGTTTCTACCGCACATCCCACCTCTTCAGCAGATGCCTCCCCCGCTGCTATGGCCACTACCCGGACAGGACCGAGCACATCCCATATGAACGGGAAGTGGACCTCGATACTGTGCTCTGCCGCGTGAGCTGCATCCGCGAATTCTGCCAATCCTTTCCTGCGGAGTTCCTCGATGGCTTCTTCGTCCGCGGACAGCCGGAAACCAGGCATCTTGAAAAACTTCGCCGATGAAAGTGCGAGCCCTTTCAGTGGAACACGGTGAGACGGGCCAATGACGGCTACGCTGTCAATATGGCCCGCAGCCAACTCCAAGTACGCATAGGCAGTTGCGGCCACTTGACCAGAGTACATGTAGCCAGCGTGAGGGGCTATTACCGCAAGAGGATGGCGCCTTTGCGAACGCGCAGTGGCGAGCTCCTCTTCTTTCCGACGTCGCGCATCCTCGAGCAGGACGCGAACGGTACCCCGTAGCTCTTCGGGATCTGATGAATAAAAGATCCCCGCCACCGCAGGGGGTCTTGTACCGCTCAGCCCTGAGGTTTCAGAAAACTCTTCCCTAGACAAAGCTTCTATTTCCTGCTACTCGAAGGTATACAGCCAGGCTGCCACCCACCTTTCTTAGCGCACGGGCGCTAACCGCTTCGACGATTCGATCGCCTCTCAAGGCATGCTTTGGACCCATCGCTACGGCGAATAAGAGACGGCCACATTTACGTTGTAACTTTTGACAAACTATGAAATGGGAATTCGCCAAAAAAGGGAATTGGATTCGACGATTGTGAGCAGTACTCCTCTCCTCGAAAAGGGTCCGGTGGTTCCCACCGATTACTGGCACGTCCTCGACGACGGGCGGATCCAGTGCGACCTCTGCCCTAGAGCTTGCAAGCTGCGAGAGGGGCAGCGAGGTCTTTGCTTTGTGAGGGCTAGGCAGGGAAACCAGATCGTTCTCACGACTTATGGACGATCCAGCGGATTTTGCATTGACCCTATCGAAAAGAAACCACTTAACCATTTCTATCCCGGAACGTCTGTGCTCTCCTTTGGCACCGCTGGCTGTAACCTCGCCTGTAGGTTTTGTCAGAACTGGGATATTTCGAAGTCTAAAGAGATAGATACGCTGGCAGATGCCGCCTCACCGGAAGACCTGGCTGCCGCTGCAGTAGAGCTTGGCTGCAAAAGCGTGGCTTTCACCTACAACGACCCCGTGATCTTCATGGAGTACGCGATAGATGTGGCACAGGCTTGCCACGAGCGAGGCATCAAAGCGGTTGCCGTTACAGCGGGATATATCTGCCCGGAACCTCGTGTTCGTTTCTTTCAATATATGGACGCGGCCAACGTCGACCTCAAGGCCTTCACGCAAGAGTTCTACCGCCACATCTGCGGCGGACATCTCGAGGCGGTCCTGGACACTTTGGTATACCTCAAAAAAGAGACCAACGTCTGGTTCGAGATCACAAATCTCCTAATTCCCGGTGAGAACGACTCTCCCGAAGAGATTGACAAGATGACATCATGGGTCGTGGAGAATCTCGGTCCCGACGTGCCCATGCACTTCACGGCTTTCCACCCCGACTTCAAGATGATGGACAAACCCCCAACTCCCCCCGAGACTCTCAAAGCCGCGAGGAAGATAGCAATCGAGAACGGGGTGAGGTACGCATACACAGGGAATGTTTTCGACGCGGAGGGGCAGAGCACGTACTGTCACGCCTGCGGCGAGCTTCTCATTGAGCGCAACTGGTACGCGCTCGGCGAGTACAACCTAGATGCCGCCGGGCGGTGCCGGGCTTGCGGGACCGCGTGCGCCGGTGTTTTTGCCGAGTCTCCCGGGAGGTGGGGACCAAAGCGAGTACCGGTGCGGATGGCCGTCTGCGGGCCGGACACGGGCTCCAGATGATCCAGGCTCTTGGTTAAAGTGGCTGACGCCGCTGTACAAAACCCTGAATTGGACGAGCGCCGCGGACATCTTCTTCTGCTCTCGGCTGCCAAGACGCTGGCAGCAGTTCTATTCGACAACGAGATCGTCTATCCCGATCCGTCGGCATTTGACAGCCCTCTGTCCCTACCTGGCGCTTCTTTCGTCACCTACGAGCACAAGGGGAGCCTCGTTGGTTGCATCGGCTCGATCAAGCGAGAACTACCCCTCGTCGTAGATGCCGCTCGCAATGCGCTGCTGGCAGCATTTGCAGACCCGAGGACACCTGGGCTCACCGCGGTCCCACTGGACGGTACTTCCCTTAAGATATCGGTGCTCTCTGAGGCTGTAGGTATCGAGGCCTCCAGCTTTGACGACGTGGTTGCAGCTGTGAGGCCTGGAGTGGACGGTCTGATCGTGGAGTACAAGGGGCGACGGGCAACTTTGCTTCCAGCTGTATGGGAAAAAATCGATTCCGTTGAAGACTTTCTCGACGTGCTGTGGAAAAAGGCCGGACTTCAACCAAGGTACTTTGATACTGGGTTTGTCGTCTCTCGCTATGAAACCACGGAATTCTGCGAGCCCGACCTTTCGCGCCTTATCAGGCGGGTAGCTTTATAAAAGTGGCCTGACAAGCGAGATATCTACAAAAAGTCTGAACCGGAATCGGAAAACTCCCCATCTATCACGTCGCTCTTCATCGGCATAGGGTCACAAGGGAGTGACCGACAACACTGCATCTAAATGCGCTTTCCACAGAACCGGAGAAAAGAAAACCCCTGCTACTAAGCTTTTCTAACAGCTTTTTCACAGTTTCGAAGAAAAATTCCACACTTCCTTCACCATAAATTCCAAAGTTCTCGTACTAGCGACTCACACTGGTTTCGTGGCATATAAGAAGTGCGAGAAAACTAGGTTCGT